>JAGLBK010000059.1 GCA_018260275.1 Deinococcus sp. | reverse complement strand
ACGACCAAGGAACTGCGTGAATTCGGCGAATTGAGCGCCGCCGACCCCATCGTCAAGCCCGCCGAGGTGCAGCTCACCGAGGCCGACGAAGCCGCCATTACCGACAACGTGGTCAAGAAAAACATTGAGGTGCTGCGCGACTTTGCCGTGCGGACCCCCGAAGGCAAGGACCGGCGCGTGCATCTGCGTTTTCTGGTCTCGCCCGTCGAGATTCTGGACGACGGCGAGGGCCATGTCGGCGGCCTGAAGGTCGAGCGCAACCGCCTGGACGAGCAGGGCAACGCGGTCGGCACCGGGGAATACGAGGTGCTGCCAGTGCAACTGGTGCTGCGCTCGGTGGGCTACAAGGGCGTGGCGCTGCCCGGCGTGCCCTTTGACGCGGGGCGCGGCGTGATTCCCAACGAGGAAGGCCGCGTCACGGGCCGCCCCGGCGAGTACACGGCGGGCTGGATCAAACGCGGCCCCAGCGGCGTGGTCGGCACGAACCGCAAGGACGCGACCGATACGGTGGCCCTGCTGCTGGCCGATGCTAAAGCGGGAGCGCTTCCTAGGGCGGCCAAAGCTGCGGCGAGCGAGGTAGACACGCTGCTGGTGGGCAAGAACGTCGAGGTCTTTACCTTCAGCGACTGGCAGACCCTCGACGCCCACGAACTGGCACAGGGCCAGGAAAAAGGCCGCCCGCGCCACAAGGTCGTGCATAAGGCCGACATGCTCAAACACCGCAAGCAGGGCTAAGCTTCCAGGCCATCATGCCCGCAGAAAGTTGACCCTGCTGCGGGCCTTTGCTGTGTTCAGCGCGGCCCAGGGCGCACCGAAACGTCACTCAGCACGGCGTCGCGCGGGGCACCGAGCACAAAGGCGATTGTTGCGGCGACCGTCACCGGGTCAAGGTAATGTTCGGCCTGATACTCCCCGCCTTCTTGCTTACGCACCTTGCGCTGCATGGCGGTGGCGGTGCGGCCCGGATACACGCTGCTGACGCGCACGCCGTGAGGGGCTTCCTCGGCCCGCAGCGAGTCGGCCAGCGCCCGCAGCGCGAATTTGCTGGCGGCGTAGCTGGCCCAACCGGGGTTAGCCGTCAGGCCCGCGCCGCTGTTGACAAAAATCACGTTGCCCCGCTCCTGGCGCAGCCTGGGTAGCAGCACGCGCGTCAGCTCGGCGGGGGCCACCGTGTTCAGTGCCAGCGTGCGGGTCCAGGCCTCGTGCGGCTGCTCGGCCACGTGGCCCAGTTCGACCATTCCGGCATTGTGAATCAGGTTCGTCACGCGCCCCAGGCCCGCTGCCGCCTCCGCGAAGGTCTCCGGCTGCAACAGGTCGAGCACCAGCGCCCTGGCTCCCAGTTCGGCGCACAGGTTGTCCAGCGCCGCGCCGCCGCGTCCGGTCAGAATCAGGTCGTGGGCAGGAGCCAGCTGGCGGGCAATTTCGCTGCCGATGCCTCCGGCGGCTCCAGTAAGCAGGGTCACGGGTCGAGTTTCAGTCATAGCCCGAGGCTAGCGCCTGAGCCGGGTCTGGAAAAACTGTTCCTGAAATTCTACGGCCCGCATGATTTCCTCATCGGTCAGACTCAGGTCACCCCGCACGACGACCAGTTTGTCCTCGGCATCGTCGGCGCGTTCCAGAACGGCCACGACTCTCCCCTGCACCGTTTCGACAGGACGCTGCCAGCCGAGCAGGTAAGCGTCTATGGGCTTGCCGTCGCCGCTGACCGTGCCGGGCAATTCGCCGTAGTTGACCGGATACCGCAGATCGGGGTACCGGGGGTGGACGCTTCCCAGCGGGCGATCGACCAGCACCGTCACGCGCTGGCCCAGATAAACGCCGAGATCAGGCTTCGGCGGCAAAAGTGTGGCCCTGCTGACGGCGCAGCACAGCGACCTGCCCCCAGTGGTAGGCGTTATGCACCGCCAGATCGGTCAGAAGGTCGCGGGCCGCGCTACTAGGGTCGGCAGCGAGCATCTGCGCTTCGGCAAGCATCAGGTGCAGGTCGCCGAGCAGACCATCCAATGCCGCCTGAGTGTCCGGGCCATCCGGCCAGATGTCCAGTTCTTCCGGCCACGCAGCGATCTTGCCACTGCTCAGGTCGAGACTGACCCGCGTGGTCGCGTGCAGGTGGGCCAGCAGGTCGGCGAGGGCATACGGCACGCCTGGAAATTCGGCCTGGGCTTCGGCCAGGGTCAGGCCACGCAGCAGCCCCGCCACTTCCCGGAATGCCGCGCCGCCACCAAGCGAAAGCTGAAGCAGGGTGCCGCCCGCCACCACGTCAGGCCACCACTTCAGGTGCCCTCGTCAGGCAGCTGCACCGAGTCGCTCACCAGGGCTTCGAGCAGGCGCACCGCTTCTTCCATGCGGTTCGACTGAATCCGGGCGGCGGCGCGGGCCTGGCGCCATTCGAGGCGCACGCGGGCCAGGGTCAGCGGATCGCCGCCCATGCCCGCCAGTTTCAGGGCGCGGGCTTCGAGGTCCTCGACATGCCTCGCCAGCTGAATCAGCGCCGCCTGATGGGCACGCGCCGCGTCCAGGGTGGCTTTGAGCTGAGCGCCCGCCTCGATCTCGGCCTGCGCCAGCACCCGGCGGGCGTCCTGCACAGCTGGAGCGTCCTCACCCTGATCGCCTGCCTGCCATAGGGCAAAATTCAGGCCGTGCCGCGCCCGGAGCACGTTCGGATGCAGCGGGACGCCCAGCGAAAAATGGGCATTTTGCAGGTCCATCTGCAACATCGTCAGGGGCGAATCGGCGTCCTCGACGGCGACCAGCGGGCCAAACGCGTCTAGAAAGGCCCTGGTCTGCGTCAGCATCAGGCGGGTGTGGGCCAGCTGCGCCGGGTTGCCGCGCGACTGGGGGGGCAGCGACTCGATTTCCCTGACGTTCAGTTCCAGGACTTCGGCCTGCGCCCGTGCCGACGCCACCTGATCGGCTACCTCGACCCGGGCGTGGTCGGCGCGCAATGTGGTCAGCATATCCTCAGTCTGCCAGCGCCGCACCTCGGCCTGGGTCGCCTGCACGTCCCACTCGGCGGCGCGTTCCAGCCGGATCAGGTCGGGATCGTTCCGGATGGCCCCCAGGCTGCGCGTGGCGATTTCGGCGTGCACGCGGGCCAGCATCAGCGGCAGATCGTGGGCGCGGCGGCCCCACGACACGGGCAGCGGCGCAGGCTTGACCTCCTGCCGGGGAGTTTCGACTGGTTTGGGCACCCGCTCGGCCAGGCGGGCCAAATCCGCCGAGGTTTCCTGGAGCCATTTGTCGGCGCGGGCTTCCCCCAGGTTCTCGGCCATGCTGCGGTACACGTCTTGCAAGACCGCCACCACGTCGCGCGGCCCCAGCGGCTGCATGGCGGGCCAGCCCCGGCGCTGCACGGCACTCTGAATGGCGGTATTGGCCTCCCGCACCCCGAGTTCCTGTCCCAGACGTTGCCGGAGCCAATCACGGTAAGGGTCAGTGGAAGGCTTACGGTCAGTCGTCATACGTTTTCACAGTATGACGGATTTGGGACCTCCCAACAGTCCCGGAAACGAGGAGGGCGTGGGGATCACCCCCCCCGGCGCTGGCGCACGGCCTCGTACAGCACCAGGGCCGCAGCCGTGGCGACATTCAGCGAATCGGCCTGCCCGTACATGGGAATTTTGACGGCCTGATGAGTCCCGCGCCACTCGGCGGGCAGCCCCTCGTGCTCGGTGCCCAGCAGCAGGGCGGTGCGGCCCGTCAGCGGGGTGTCCCAGTAGTCCTGCCGGGCGTCCGGCGTGCAGGCGACCGTTCTGAAGTGGTGGCGCTGCAACCAGTCCAGGGCCTCGGCTTCGGGCAAAACGGCGGTCGGCACACTGAACACCGCCCCCTGACTGGCGCGAATCACGTTGGGGCCAAACGGGTCGGCCCCCCGGCCCAGCACCAGGACGGCGTGTGCCCCGGCAGCGTCGGCAGTACGCAAGATGGCCCCGACATTTCCCGGTTTTTCCAGGCCGTGCAGCAGCACGATCAGGGCCTCGGGGCCAGGGTTGGGCAGCCGCGGCTCGGGCTGTTCGGCCACTCCCAGCACACCATCGGGGTTTTCGCGCCCACTGACCTTTTCAAAGGCGCTGCGAGACAGCAGCGTGCCCGTTTGCAGCACGTCCGCCAGCGCCGAGGCTTCCGGGCCGAGCAGTTCCGGGCAACTGAACACCTCGCGCAACCGCACCCCGGCTTGCAGAGCGCGGCTCAGTTCACGCGCTCCCTCGACAAGCATGACCCCCTCGGCCTCGCGCTCACGGCGAGTACGCAGGCGCACCAGACGTTTGACTTGCGGATTTTGCAGGGAGGTGATCGGCTCGCGGGTCATCGCCGGGCATTGTACCGGGGGAAGTGCGGCTTCAAAGCGCTAGAGCAGCTTTCATCATTACGCCATTTGTGAAACCCCATCCCAAACGGCTGTCTTGGGCAAAGCAGCAGCCATGAAGGGGCCTGCCCGCTGTCTTGAGCAAAACGGCACCCGTATGGGGCCTGCCCACCCGCTCGGCATAAAAAGCCACAAACAACGTGGCCTTTTTATGCAAACTGCTCTAGAAAGGAGAAATGCCGCTGCCCTATCCCCCTTTCAAACCCTGTCCGTGCGGTTCGGGCCGCAGTTACGCCGCGTGCTGTCAGCCTGCCCACAGTGCCCAGCACCCGCCAGCGACCCCGGAACAGCTGATGCGTTCGCGCTACGCGGCCTTTTTTTTGCAGGACGAGGCGTATCTGTTCGGCACCTGGCACCCGGACACCCGCCCCGCTCGGCTGGACCTGCAAGACGGGACGCGCTACACCGGCCTGACCATTCACCAGGCCCAGGACGCCGAGGTCGAATTCACCGTTCGCATGAGGCTCCCGGATGGCCGCGCCCACCGGTTCCGGGAACACAGCCGCTTTGTGCAGCTTGATGGAAGGTGGGTGTACCTGGACGGTGAACAGATCTTCTGAGTTTCTTTATCCGGCAGTGACGTTTCTGTGACTTAAACCTTTTAGACTACCCTCATTAGCGCAATCCAGATCAAAGCGGACCGGGTGAAGTTCGCTTGCGCCAGTGGGGGCCGGATTCTCAGGAGTCTGGCCCCCGACTTTTGGCGTCTCCGGCCATCCAGAGGCACTAGAGGTACACAGACGCCAGGCCGCCAGGCTGGCTCTATGCTGAAGCCATGACGCAAGTGCAGTCGGGACCGAAAGTCGTGCTGGTCACGGGAGCCACCAACGGCATAGGCCAGGTGACGGCCCGCGAACTGGCGCGGCAGGGAAATCAGGTCGTCATCGTGGGCCGTGACCCGGCCAGGACCGCTGCGGTCGCCCAGCAGATTGGCGCAGCCGGGCACCTGCTGGCCGACCTGAGCGAAATGAGTCAGGTCCGCCGCGCCACCGACGAATTCCGTGAGCGCTTCGACCGCCTGGACGTGCTGGTCAACAACGCCGGGGCCATGTTCCAGCAGCGCCGGGAAACCCAGGAGGGCATCGAGATGACGTGGGCCCTGAACCATCTGGCCCCCTTCCTGCTGACCCGCGAACTGATGTCGCTGCTGCTGGTCACGCCCGGCTCCAGGGTGGTCACGGTGGCCTCGGCGGCACACGCGATGGGCCGTATCCGGTTCGGCGACCCGGAATGGCACACGGGTTACAACGGCTGGGCCGCCTACAGCCAGAGCAAACTGGCCAATATCCTCTTTGCGCGGGAGCTGGCCCGGCGGGGTGCCGGGGTCAAAAGTTACTCGCTTCATCCAGGGATGGTGGCCTCGGGGTTCGCCCACAACAACGGCGGTCTGCTGAGCCAGGGCTACCGGGTGATCGACCGTTTTGCCCTCAGCCCCGAGCAGGGCGCACAGACCAGCCTTTACCTGGCGACCACCCAGGACCAACTGCCCAATGGCGCGTACTTCGACCGCTGCGCCGTGGCCCGCCCCAGCGCCCGAGCCCTGGACGACGGCGCAGCAGCGCGGCTGTGGCAGCTGAGCAAGAACTATGTGCAGGCGACCGGAAACGCACGTTCTTGGTCGGAGATTTTACAGAACGTCAGACCCCTGGGCCAAGACCAGTAATTACGGACTTGTCGAGCTGCCTACAGGGGCGCAGACGGTGCCTTCTTAACCAAAACGGCACACAAGCGTTTCAAAAGAGCCGAGGCTGCTGCTCTGGCTCCCGCGACACTTCGGGGCGTTTTTCGCCGCGCAGCACCGCCGCCACTTCCCGAATATCGCGCCAGGTCAGGCTTTTGGGGCCGCCGACTTCACGGGTGTCGCGGCGCAGCAAAAATGCCGGGTGCAGCATCGGCATCAGCCACGCCGCTTCCCCGCTGGGCAGGCTATAGGCGACCCACTGGCCGCGCAGGTCGGTAATGCCGCGCCGCGTTTGCAGCAGGTGCCGGGTCGGAGTGTTACCCAGACTGAGAATGATGCTGGGCCGCAGCAGTTTCAGCTGTTCACGCAGCCACAGGTCGGTGCAGGTCACGGTTTCCAGCGGCAGGGGGTCACGGTTTCCAGGCGGGCGGCACTTGACCACGTTGGTCAGGTACACGTCGTTGCGCTCAATGCCTGCCGAGGCCAGAATGCGGTCCAGCAGTTGCCCCGCCGGACCCACAAAGGGACGCCCAATGCGGTCTTCCTCGCCGCCCGGTCCCTCACCGATAATGACCAGCCGCGCCTGGGCCGGGCCATCCGAAACCACCACCTGTGAGCAGCATGGCCGCAACGAACAGGCCGCGCAGCTGCGGTTGCGCTCTTCGAGGGCCGCTAGTGCTGCCAGGTCTACGCCGCGTGCGAGGTCATTCACGTTGCCCAAAGCCTACCGCCCCGGCGACAGGCACAGGGCGGTCAGTCTGACGTTTGATCAGGCTGGCCGCCAGCAGACGGTTCTCCGGCTTCGGCCATACCCAGTTTAGGCCGCTTACTACGGGCTTCACGGCGCGTCTTGGGATCGAGGCCAACAAGCAGAAAGAAGTTCTCCAGAGCATTTTCCCGGCCCTTAACTTCGGCGTGCTCGTGGGCGGCTGTCCCCGTGACAAACGGCAGGTCGCGGTATAGCTCCAGGGCGTGCTCGATCACGTCTGCCGGGGCATGCTGCTCGGCGTAGCTGCTCAGGTCGGCGTAAATCTCGCGCCTCGCCTCGGCATGTTTCATAAAGGCGTCCGGGTACGAGGTCTCTACAGAGCGCAACATGTCCTGCCGGGCGATGCGGCGGTAATGCTTCAAACCCTGCAAAATCTGTTCGGTATTCATCGTTTCCTTCATCGGTCCTCCGGCGCACTATTTGGCGTCATGAGTATAGACGCGCCTCCCAGAAATACGCCGTTTTTAGGCCCGCCTCAAAAACATGTGAAAGATGAGATTTGCGAATCTGGAAGCCCCGGAGAAAAGGCCGTGAGGCAGAAGCTTTCTCCGGCCCCTGTCAGTTATGAGTAAGTTTCTGAGAACACTGAACTGGAGAGGGATTTTCAGCGAATGCGCCCCGGCACCCGGACGCATAAGCGGCGTATAGGCGCATAAAAGTTGTCAGTTCCCCTAAGGATTAAGGTATGGCAAATTAAGATGGGCTAAACTTGGGGGGTCGATGAATGTTTCCCGTATCCTGCTAACCACCCTTGCCGCTTTGAGCCTCGCCACCGCGAGCGCTGCCAGCTACACCGTTCAAAACGGCGACACGCTGGTTTCCATCGCTCAGGCAACTGGTACCGAACCCGACGCGCTGATGCGCCTGAACAACCTGAGCAGCCCGACAGTCGAATCCGGACAGGTGCTTCAGACCTCGGGCAGCTCCGGCTTTGTCAAAGCTAACGCCGCAGCTACCCAGGCGGCTGCGCCCGTCGCGCAGGTGCTGGCCGCCGTTCACGCCCGGCCCACCACCGCTGCTACGGCCACCACAAAGAGCACGGTGGCCCGCGCCAGCCAGACGGCCATGGCGACCCCAGCACGTAACGGCGGCGGGAGCTACATCAGCGTGGCGGCCAGCCGTTACCTGGGTATCCGCTACCTGCACGGCGGCACAGGTGGGCGCGGCATCGATTGCAGCGGCTTTACCATGCGCGTGTTTCAGCAGATGGGGATTCGCCTGCCCCGCACCGCCGCCAGCCAGTTCCGCACCGGGAGGGCTGTCAGCAGCCGCGACCTGCGCCCCGGCGACCTGGTATTCTTCAACACTACCGGCGTTCCCGCCAGCCACGTGGGCATTTACCTGGGCAACGGCATGATGGCCGGAGCCAACAGCTACTTTGGCCGCACTATGGTCGAGCCGCTGTTCAGCAACCCCTACTGGGCACGCCGCTACATGGGCGCCCGCCGCATCATGGGCTGAGGCCCGCACCCCCCACCTTCACTCGACACAGCTCCCCGCCGCGCAGGTGGGGACTTTTTCATGCCGCCCCGTTCAGGCCCAGTTGTCCTGCATCGCCCTTTTTCTGAGTGACCTTTCACGGCGCAGTCCGACAATCCCGGTCAAAGCCAGCCCCAGCACGCCCCAGGCCGCCGGGTTGGGCAGATTCAGGGTTTCAGGAGTGGTACAGAGCCCACCAGTTTCACGCACCAGACACCGCTCCAGATGAAAGGACGCCGGGCCGACGCGTACCGACATCACATCGCTCCGTCCCAGCAGGCGGTTATGACTCCACTCGGCCACCCTGAGCAGAGGCAAGCCAAGCCCCAGCATCAGCAACAGAGAAATAACGCTGACCCGTAACATGCGCTGCGCCTGCTGTCCCCAACCCCGCGCTAGCCATAGCCCCAACGTATTGAGCGCCAGCATCCCCAGCATCAGCGGATACCCGATGTGTGGCCCGGTCAGCAGGTGGCCCCGATAGAAGTAGCGCAGCCCGCCGAGGCCAAAGCGAACCGAGTCGGCGCTGGCATAGGGAAACGGGTCGGAGTCGTTCCAGCTTTGCCCGGCCATCGCGGTATCCAGCCAGCACACGCCGTAGAGCAAGAGCGCGGCGACGAGGCAAAGCACGGCCCACACGGTCAGGCGGCGGCGATAGGGAGGCATGGCAACAGGCTAAGGCGTGGGCAGACCAGGCGCGTCCACCAAAAGTCGGGCAGCGCGGCCCACCGCCAGCGCCTCCAGCACGTCGGCCACCTGCACGGCGCTCAGGTGGTCAGTGCGGAGGTCCAGACTCGCGCCCGCCCGCAGCAGCGGCTCCACGTCGCGGAGGTGTTCCAGAATCATCTCCTGGTCCTCGCGGGTCCTGCCGAACGGGTTGTTGGTGCGCCCCGCCACCCGCCGAATGATGACCTCCGGCGGGGCACTCAGCAGCGCCACCTGCTCGAAACGGTCATAAAACGCCTGCTGGTTGGACTTGCAGCCGCCCACGAACAGCGGGCCTCGGCCCTCCGCCGGAGCAAACCGGGCCAGCAGCGCGGCCATTTCCGGCTCGCGCCACACCCAGTCGGGGTTGCCGTAGGCGTCCTCGCGCCAGACCGACCACTCATCGGAGTCGGTGTCTATGGCCGCGTAGCCGCGCCGGGAAAGCTCCTCCAACACGGTGGATTTGCCGTTGCCCGAAACGCCGGTCAGCAGGATTCTGGTCATCGTTACTCCAGAATCAAGCGGAAACCAGCGGGCTTCGCGGCCTCTTCTTGGGCCAAAGTCTGCAAAGCTCCCAAGAAATTCTCAAAGGGGGCAAGCGCCTGGCTATTTTTAAACCGAATCTCCCGGTAACGCGGCATACCGGGGCCACCCCAGAAAGCGTCGCGTAGAGCTATAAAATTGCGCCCAAAGATATGGGGACTGTAAACATCAGCCCCTTTCACATAGCGCCGCCAGAATTCGTAAGTGCTCGTGATGCCTTCACAGTCAATCGTGACCGCCTCATCCAAAACCACGCAATCATCGTCAGAGAATTCAGTCATCGTAACCAGTCGTCCCCGACATCTGCCGCGTCTCGCCCATTCAGGTCGTCTACCTCGTCCTTGCGGGTGGCCCAGGCCGGAAAGGGGTAGTTGATCAGCACCGGGTTGGGCACGTCGGGCTGGCTGACCAGCATCGTGCCGGGTTGCAGAATCCCGGCGCGGCCCCGGAAACTCTGGGGCAAAAAGCGGTACTCGGGGCGCTCGGCTTCGGCCAAATCCAGGCGGCCCACCACCCTTATGGTGGCGTTGCTCACGATGCGGCGCTCGACCTCGCTGGCGGTCTGCTGCGCCCCAATCAGGATAATGCCCAGGCTGCGGCCACGCTCGGCGATTTCCAGCAGCACGTCCTTGATGGGGCTGGAATCGTCGCGGGGGGCGTACTTGTTCAGCTCGTCCAGCACCACAAAAACCGTGTCCTGCCGCCCATATCTTTCCTTGTGCTCGAAGACCTCGCGCAGCAGCACGCCCACCACGAACATCTGCGCCGGGCCGGAGAGGTTGTGGATGTCCACCACGCTCAGTTGTGCGCCGCGCAGCAGGTTGGGGCGGTATTTTTCGGCCTGGGCAGGGGTCAGGTCGCCGCGAATCAGGGGCGAGAGGTGCTTTTGCACCCCGCGCAGGCGGCGGGTAAAGGCCCGCAGCGTGCCCTGGGCCTGATTCAGCACCCATTTTTTGTCGCCCGCACCGTCGTTTTCTTCGAGCAGCTTGTATTCCAGGTACGAAATCAGGTGGTCGAAGGTTTTAATCTGAATGTCGCCCACGTCGCCCCAGTCGATGCCCTCGGGAACTTCAGTCTGCTCGTCGGGCCGCCAGTCGGTGACGCTCAGGTGCGTGCCGGGCGCGGTCTGGGCGTTCGCCAGCCGGAACAGTTTTTCCTCGACGTTGCCAATCACGTAGCCCAGGTTGAGGCTGCCCGCCGAGTCGGAAAAGACATATTCCAGCATCCGCCGGGCGCAGAACTCGCGCAGGCTGAAGATGAACGGCGTGACGCCCTCACTGCGCTGGTCGGTGTTGGGCACAATCGCGTCGCCGGACGCCCCCGAACGCGGCGGGGCCAGAAACTGGGTGTCGCGGAACGGCTGACGCGGCAGCCCCAGCATGGTGTAGCGGTCGGCGGCAAAGCCCTTGGCGGCGCTGGCCTCGGCCTCCTTGTCGGCCACCTTGTTGTTGGGCTTGTCCAGAAACAGCAAATCCTCGCCCTTGACGTTGAAGATGATGGCCCGTCCACTGGAAGTCCCGCCCTGGCCGCTGCCGAGGCCGACTCTGTCCATCACGCCGCTGGTAAAAATGGAGTGCAGCAAAAACAGCGCGTAGCTGGTCTTGGTCGCCACGCCCGAGATGCCCGAGATGTTGATATGCCCGCCCTGCTCGCCGTTGACGAAGCGGAAGTTCAGCGGCAGGGGTTGCCCGTCGGCCAGCAGCCCGCCCGGAAAGGCCCCTTCCTTCATCTTGTCGGCGCTGAGGGCCATGTCCAACTCGTGACCACGGGCGTGGCGCACCACATCGCCGGGCTGCGGCGGAATGAAATTTTCGGGGTCCACCCGCGTGACCAGCACCCGCGCCGCGTAGCTGACGCTGGCGGGCAGGACTCCGGCGACCACGTCCTCGACATCCGACTCGAAGGTGACGCCCTCGTGGCGCTTACGCACATTGTCCACCAGACCGTAAAAAGTGACCGTTTTGCCGTCGGGGCGCTGGGTTTCCACCACCACCAGGTCGTCGAGCTGCACACTCGCGCCCGCCGATACCGCGAACCAGAAGATGGTCGGGGTCACGTCCTCGGTGCCTAGCACCATGCCGATACGGGCGGGGGGTTGAGTTGAGCCAGGGTTAGAAAGTTTGAGGTTCTGGGTCATGCGACAGCTCCGATTTCGCGGGCCAGATGACTGCGGATGCGACGCGTCACCAGTTCCTGGCTGCCCATGGCGCGGCTCATGGCCTGTTCCAGCGCGGCGGTGGGAATCAGGTTCTGCGGGGCGCGGGCGTCCTTATGCGGCGCACTGGCGAGGCGGCCCAGCAGCGTGCCGCTGAGGTTGGCGGCGTCCAGCACGGCGCGGGGTACGAAATCCACATCCTCGGGGGCGTGCATCTCCAGGCGCATGACCCCGGCCAGCGGGTGCTGATAGAACGGTGGCTCGCTGAGGCGCACATACCAGGTAAAGCGCTGCTCGCGTCCGCTGGAGCTGCCGTCGCCCCGGTCGCCCACCGTGAAGCGCAGAATCGGCGTGCGTTCGCCGGGTTTCAGTGTACCCAGCAGGCCGATGCGGTCAGCGCCGAGGTAATCGGTGTGCAGGGTCTTGACGCAGCCGATGACCGCCCGGCCTGCCTCGCCCACGCGCACGGGGCCGTCCTGCAACACCAGCGTTTCGGGCAGCACGTTCTGGTCGGTTTCGTCTAACGGCATCACTGAGGCGAGGTCGCGGCTGAGTTGCTGCTCGGCGTCCAGCATCAGCCTTTGCACCCGCGCTTTGGCCCCTTCCAGCTGCGCTCCGGCAAAGGTCACGGGCGCGTATTCCAGTAGCCCAGTGTGCGGGTTACGCGGACTCAGGCGGGTCGGCTCCAGCTTCAGGTCGCCGCTGTAGGCCAGCACCCGCTGGGCCTTGACCTCGCGGAGTTCGGCCTGCCGCGAACCATGCGGGCAAAGGCTGACCGCCCCCACCACGAACGCCCCAAAACCCGCCAGACTGAGTGTCCCGGTTTCATCCTCCAGCAACAGACGGGCTTCCATACGCGGCTTACCGTCCACCACACAAATCTGCCGCACCCGTGCCGGAATGGCCTGCGCCGCAATGGCGTGCCAGCCGTCGGTTTCTACATTAAAGACCAGCCCCTTAAACGGCTCCAGGGTCAGCTGGCCGTCCAGGGTATCAATAGGCCAGGGGTCGAGACGAATACGCATAGCGAGTATTGTACGGCCAGAACAAAAACCGGGCGCGGTGTTACGCCTGGGTTACGCCCACGTTACGCCTGCAAAGGCTCCGGCGCGGGCGGATCGGGCAAGACCGCCACGGTCACGGGCACCCAGCGCCCCCCCGACTGATCGCGTGGCACCGGCTGATGCCGGGCGTTCAGATACACCATCCGGAACTGCCAGCGCCGTGACAGGGTTTCGCCGTCCTCGGCGCACCTGAGCAGCGCCGTGACCGTGCTGGCCGCCGCGTCGGTATCGCGCACTGCCAGAATGCGGAAGTCGAGCAGCGCACGCGACTTGTACTCGCCGCGCACCTCACGGGCCGTTTTGCGCTGTCCCGGATGCATCGGCAGGCGCAGTTTGCGTGCCATACCCGCATAATTCTCGTCACGCCACAGGTTCAGAAAGGCGGCCAGCTCCAGCGAAGGAGCGGCGGTGACTTTCAGGGGCACGGGCAATTGAACATCGTTGGGCATAGCGACCTCGGCGTACAGCATGGCGCACCGGCCCTGACAGGAACAGTGCAAAATGGCTTAGAGCGTGTTTATGAAGCCTCTCGAGCAGGTTCAAGGCGTCTGAGCATCAGCCGGATGTTGGCGATATAGCACC
>JAGLBK010000058.1 GCA_018260275.1 Deinococcus sp. | reverse complement strand
GAACAGGCGCAAAGTCATGAACGCCGTTTTACCCGTGCGCTATATCTGACCACCATTCCCAGAACAGCAATTTATCAGGCTCTGCTCCGACAGGCCCTTTCCGGGTGGGGTGATGCCTGCATCACCCTGGCCCTAGACACAACCCGCCTCTTCAGACGTTGGTGCCTGATCTGTGTCTCTCTCACCTACCGGGGCCGTGCTATTCCCCTGGGCTGGCAACTCCTAGAACACAACAGTTCAACAGTGAGCTTCAAAGACATCTATCCTGTCCTGGTCAGCGTTCATTCCCTCTTGTCCCATCTTCCAAATGTGGAGCAGGTCTACATAGGTGCAGATCGCGGCTTCATGGATCAGCAGCTCATGTCCCTTCTCTCCACTTACGGTTGGAAATGGAATATTCGTGGCAAGGGGCCGGTATACGTCTATGACGCCCAGGGCAATCCTCTTGGCCAGATTCGCCAGCAACTGAGCCAGCGTGCTGGCCCAGTCTTCCTGAATGACGTTTACATCACCAGAAATAAGTATGGGCCGTTCAACCTCGCTGCCTACACCCCTCCTGGGGCACGAGAACCATGGTTCATTGTCAGTAGTGAGCCATGTCATCAACAAACATTTGACGAGTATGGCGAGCGGTTTCAGATCGAAGAAGGATTTCTCGATCTGAAAAGTGGCGGTTTTGACCTGGAGGCTTCCCATATCAGAGATACGACAGCCCTCCAGGGTCTGATCTTCCTTCTGGCACTGGGCGCTGTCTTTCTTTACAGCGAGGGAACCTCGCTGGTGGAAGCTGGAGAACGCAAAACTGTTGACCCACATTCCCACCGAAGGCTGAGCTACTTCCAACTGGGGAGATGTGGCATTCAAACACGTCTGACACGTCGTCTTCCCGTATTAACCAGGTTGCTCATTTCGCCCTTTCCAGATCCAGAGCCGCTCAGGAAACGCCAGAGTGCCCCCCTGGGCACATCTACTGGTGCGTTCTCATGATTTTTATCAGGCCGTCAGCCCTCGCCCCTTGTGGGACTTGAAAAGCTCCGCAGGAGAGAGGGCCTCGCGTAGCGAGGGGTGACTCGTAGAGCTGCTTGCAGAGGGGGCGATGCGGCGAACTTTAACGGCCCACACGACGAAATACCAATGGGCGTGGTTTGTAGGGAAAACTTTATAAACGCACTCCTAGAGTTCGCCCTCTAACGCCGCACGAGGTTTGCCGCCCGCCTGCGCCAGCAGCGCCTGCGCCCCGGCGGCGTCCACGTCCCGCAGGAGCATCACGATGGCCGTTTTCACGCTGCCGCCCGCCGCATTCAGCGCCGTCTGGGCGGCTGCGGCGTCACTGCCAGTGGCGTGGCACACCAGCCGCACGGCCCGCCCGCGCAGCTTTTCGTTGGTCGCCTTCACGTCCACCATCAGGTTGCCGTAGACCTTGCCCAGACGCACCATCACGGCGCTGGAGAAGGTATTCAGCGCGATCTTCTGGGCCGTGCCCGCTTTGAGACGCGTGCTGCCGCTGATGACCTCGGGGCCGGTATCGAGCAGGATAGCGTGCTCGGCGGCGCTCAGGATGGGTGCGCCCGGATTGTTCGCCAGCGTTACGGTCAGGGCCCCGGCTTCCCGGCCCGCTTCCAGCGCTCCCAGCACGTAGGGGGTCGAGCCGCTGGCCGCCACGCCGATCAGCACGTCGTCGGGGCCGATGTTCACGGCCAGCACGTCGCGCTTTCCGGCCCCGAAATCGTCCTCTGCGCCCTCTACCGCCTGCCGGATGGCCCGCTCACCGCCCGCGATCAACGGCACGGCACGTTCCGCAGGCCAGCTGAAGGTCGGGGTGAGTTCGGTGGCGTCCAGCACGCCCAGCCGCCCGCTGGTGCCTGCCCCGGCGTAGACCAGCCGACCGCCGCGTTCCAGCCGCGTGACGGCGGCCTCAACGGCTTTTGCCAGCGCCGGGGCTGCCGCCTGCACCGCCTGCACCGCTCGCAGCTGGTCGTCGGCGAAGGCCCGCACCAGCGCCTCGGCGCTCAGCAGGTCGAGGTCGGCAGAGTCGGGGTTGACCTGTTCGGTGCGGCGTGTTTCGGTCTGGGTCTGGTCGCTCATCGGTGCCCTGAGGATAGCGGCGCGGGCGTCATTTTTCCGGCGCTGACCGCCCAGCGTGCCCCGGTGGTGTGCGGCAGGGTATTGGCCCAGCCCTGGGCGCGGCAGTAGCCCAGCAGCGCGAACGCCGCCGCCTCGCGCGTGGTCTCGTTGAAGCCACGGGCGGCCCAGCCGACTTCGGCAAATGTCCGCAGCGGCACGGGGGAGAGGGCCGCCGCCAGTTCGCGCAGCAGCACCGGATTGTTCGCGCCGCCGCCCGCCACCACGACCTCGCCAGGCAGGGCGGGCAAAAAGCGCAGGGCGTCGGCAATCGTGCGGCCAGTCAGGGCGGTGGCGGTGGCCGCGAGATCGGCGGCAGCGAGCGGGGGAGAGGAGAGGTCGGGCATTCCCAGCCGCGACAGGCTCCAGACCTCGCGCCCGGTGGCCTTCGGCGGTGGGGCCGCCAGTTCGGGATGCGCCAGCCAGTGTTCCAGCGTCGCCGCGTGGACCTGGCCGGATGCTGCCAGTCGCCCGCCCAGGTCGCAGGTTTGCCCGGTCAGCGCCGCGATCTCGTCCAGCAGGCAGTTGCCGGGGCCGGTGTCGAAGGCGATCACGCCAGAAGCGTCCAGCCCCGGCAGGTAGGTCAGGTTCGCCAGCCCGCCGATGTTCAGCACCACGCGCCGCATGTTGTCCTCCCCGAACAGCGCCCAGTCGGCGAACGGCACCAGCGGCGCACCCACACCCCCCGCTGCCATATCCGCCGGGCGAAAATCGGCCACAACTGCCTTGCCGCAACGCTGCGCGATCACGGCGGCCTCACCCAGTTGCAGGGTGGCGGGCCGCAGCCAGCCGCGCTCCGGCGTCACGCGCGGGTGGTGCTGCACCGTCTGCCCATGCGAGGCGATCAGGTCGGCATGCGGGGCCAGCGGCAGGGCGGCTTCGGTCAGGGCTTCGCCCAGTTGCCAGTGCAGCTGTGTCAGCGCGGCGGTGTCGGCCTCACCGCGCATGGCCCGCAGCACCGCTTCCCGCAGTTCCGGCGCAAACGGCGTAAAGACGTGCTCGACGACCTGCCCACGCGGGGTCTTGCCGCTCAAGCAGGGAAAGGGGAGAGCGCTGCCGAGTGCGGGCCAGCCGCTCAGTTCGAGCAGCGCGGCGTCTATGCCGTCGGCGCTGGTGCCGCTCATCAGGCCCAGGACCCGTGGGGCGCGGTCGCCTGTTGGAAACATATCTGCCATTTGTGCTGACCGTAGCACTTTTGCTGTGGTGGTCAACGGACTTGCAAGCCTGTCGCCAGGGCACTAGGGTGCGCGGAGTACATTTCGCACAATTCCCGGAGGTTTGTTCCATGCTCAAGCGCACTTCTGTTCTCCTTATCGGTCTGGCCCTGCTCGGCGGCGCGTCGGCGGCCCCAAAAAAATTCACCGGCTACAGCCCGCTGGGCGTGGTGGACGGCAAAAGCGGCGGCACTTACACCCTGCCGCTGGGCGACAGCCCCCAGAGCCTGTTTTACTACGGCGTGATCGACAACAATCTGGGCCTGATCTCCCAGCAACTGTTCGACGGGCTGGTCGAATTCAACCTCGCGACCTACAAGATCGAGCCTGCGCTGGCCGAAAGCTGGGTGGTGGGCGACGGCGGCAAGACCTACACCTTCAAGCTGCGCCAGGGCGTCAAATGGAGCGACGGCCAGCCGCTCACCGCCGACGACGTGGTGTTTACCTACAAGAATATCGTCATGAACCCCGAGGCGCGGGCAGGCGACGCGGGCAACTTCAAGCTCGGCGGGCAGGACATCACCGTCAGCAAGGTCGACCAGAACACCGTCAGATTTACGCTGCCGCGCCCAGCCCCGGCCTTTTTGCTTCAGCAGCGTTATTTCATCATGCCCCGCCACAAGCTCCTCAAAAACAGCGTCGAGGGCGGGGCCAAGCCCGGTGACATCAACTCGGCGTGGCCCACCAACGTCAGCCCGGCGGAGGTCGTGGGCACCGGCCCCTTCAGGCTCGGCAGCTATAGCACTGGCCAGAAAGTCACGCTGCTTAAAAATCCGAACTACTGGAAGGTCGACGGCAAGGGCCAGCAACTGCCTTACCTCGACAAGCTCGAATTCCTGATTATTCGTGATCCGCAGGCCCAGGTCGCGCAGTTCCTGAGTGGCAACCTCGACCAGATTAACCTGACCGGGGCGCAGTTTCCCGACCTCAAGCAAAAGGAAGTGAATGGCGCGCCCTTCAAGGTGATGCGGAGCACGGCGCTGTTCGGCAGCCCGCCCTTCTTGGCCTATAACTTCGATGCTAAAGACCCCGCGCTCGCCAAACTGTTCAGCGACGTGCGCTTTCGCAGGGCCATGCAGAGTGCGGTCAACCGCCCGCGCATCATCGAAACGGTGTTCAACACGCTGGCGACCCTGCCGGGGCACGGCGTCGCGCCCGCCAACAAGGCGTTCTACGCGAACACTACCCGTCAGCTCGGCACCTTCGACCTCGCGGCGGCGGACAAAGCCCTGGACGCCCTGGGCCTGAGCAAGAAGAATCCCGCTGGCCTTCGCCTGCTGCCCAGCGGCAAACCGCTTGAATTCGATATGGCTTACGGCACCGACAGCAGCGTGTATCCGGCCATCGCCACCATCTTGCAAAGCGACTTTGGCAAGGTGGGCGTTAAGGTCAACCTCAAGGGCCTCCTGAGCAGCAAACTGCTTTCGACAGGCATGAGCGGCGACTGGGAAACCATCGTCCACGCGTTCGGCGACCAGCCCGACCCCGAGCTACGTAAACCGATCTGGCAGCCCGGCGGCAGCCTGTACTACTGGCACCGCAGCCTGCAAGCCGCCAAGGACGGCGACCCGGCCAACGTGAGCAAAATGGCCCCTTGGGAAAAGGACATCTACACCATCTTCAATCAGGCGGCGACCACCACCGACCCGGCGCAGCGTAAGGCGCTGTACACCCGCTGGCAGCTGCTGTTTGCCCAGAACCTGCCGGTCACGCCCATCGCCAAGCCCGACAACATCGGCGCGGTCAGCAACAAGTACGGCAACTATGTGTATAACCTCGGCGTCATTCCAGGCTACAACCCGGTGCCGCTGATCTACCAGAAGTAATGTGAACTAGCGCCACCTGTCTCAATTGGGTGTAACTCACGAGATTGCGTCAATGAACAGGAGATTCATTTTAAGTTTGCTGGGTCGCCCTTCTGCAAGCAACTCTGCGAATTACCCCTTGGTCCGCACTGAATACAGGCTGTTTTCTGCCCTCTCCACTTGTGGGACTCGTAGAGCCGCTTGCGGAGAGGGAGGGAGGAGCGTAGCGAGGGAAGGGTGAGGGGGCGTGTGACCCATGCTGCTGTTCATGCGTTCGTTGCTAATCTTGCAAAGTTGAGTGCACCCGTCTCAAACCATCAAAGCCGAGTCTCACCAGAAGCTCCCCTGAAACATTCAGGTTTGCCAAAGACCCTTCTCCGACCTCTCTTTGACATGGCGCTTAGCTTCTCCCGTCACAATCGGGCAGTGACCATGCCGACGAACACCAGGCCCGCGCCCAGGGCGACTGACCATCCCCCGGCTGCGGGCGTCATGGCTTATCTTTTCCGACAGGGCAACATCCATGAGCTTCCCCTCGACCTCCCGGCCATCGCGCAGGCGCTTCAGGACCCCGAAACTTTTGTCTGGATCGATGTGACGCACCCGACCCCGGACATCATTCTGCCACTGGCGGCGCAGTTCGAGTTGCACCCGCTGGCCGTCGAGGACGCGCTGCACGCCCATCAGCGGGCCAAGGTCGAGTCGTACGGCCCCATGTGGTTCGTGGTGATGCACAGCGCCTCGCTGAACGGCACGTCCTCCATTTCGCTGCACGAGATCGCGCTGTTCATCGGGCCGCAGTTCGTCATTACGGCGCACTACGATCCGGTGCTGCCGAAAGACAGCATTACCGAACGCTGGGAACTGGTGCCCGAAACATGGAAACATACCAGCAGCTCGCTCATCTATGTCGTGTTCGACTATCTGGTCGACAGTTTCGGGCCACTGGCCGACGAAATCGACGTGGAACTCAAGAAGGTCCGCAGCTGGATGTCCTCGGGCCGCCCGGTCAAATCCAGCATGCTGAGGCGCATCTTTACCCTAGAAGAGGTCTCGCACGAGGCGTACTCGGCGGCCATGACCCTGCGCGACATTTTGCCGCCCTTCATGCACGCCGAAGATGTAGATGACGCGCCCGTCGGCAGCCCGCACCAGAAACCGTACTTCCGCGATGTCCACGATCACGCCGTCGGCATCGTCGAGCGCCTGAGCGCCAACCGCGACCTGGGCAAGCGCGAATTCGACATCTATCATCTGCTCGCTTCCCAGCAACAGGGGGCCGTGGCCCGGCAGCTCACCATCGTCTCCACGATCTTTCTGCCCCTCACCTTCCTGACCGGCTTTTTCGGCCAGAACTTCGAATTTCTGGTCAAGCACATCGCCAGCGCTCACGCTTTTTACGTCTGGGGCATCGGCTCCTACATAGCTTCCGTCCTCATCATTCTGCTGATCGTCTGGTATGTGGCCCGTGAATAATACCGATTCCGATTGAATGCCCCAACGTGGGGAATGAAATCCGACTGGAAGGAGTAGGAAAAGGACGGATTTCGGGAAATGGACGGCAGTCCGTATAAGCAGCGCCCGACCTGACCTTCCATCAGCTCCCGGGGGAACCTTCCAGCGTGGTCACGCGGCCCCCCAGCACCCGGGCAAGCTGAGCGGCGCGGCCCAGCCGGACATGCCCGGTTTCGGTATCCACCACGGTGCAGGAAACGCCCTGTAAACGTGCCGCCGCCGTCAGGGCATCGGCCCAGGCGTCGCTGCCCGCAGAAAGCGGCACATTGGCCCGGCCATCGGTGAAAAGCACCAGCTCGGCGCCGCGCTGCCCACGCAGGACTTCAGCGGCCAGTTCCAGCGCGTGGGCCAGCGGCGTGCGGCCACCTGTCGGCACCGACCGGACCGCTTCTTCGGCGGCCCGGCTATCGTCGGTCCAGTCCAGGTCCAGCGTGGCCCCGGTGCCCCGGAAAACGATCAGGGCGACCCGGTCCCGGCCACCGCTGCTCTGCTTCAGACTGCCCCGCTTCAGGCTGCCCCGTTCCAGCACGTCTAGCATGGCGGCCTTGACCGCGCCCATGCGCCCCGCCGCGCCCACGCTGCCACTGCTGTCGGCTACGAACAGCACCCGCCGCCCGCCCCGCTGCTCGTAGACCGGGCCCTGAAAATCGGCGCGGGTCACTGAGAATTCGCCCGTTCCGCTGCGCTCAAGGGCGGCCCGCAGGGTCGAGGGCAGGTGCAGGCGCTCCGGGTCGGGGTCGGCAGTGGTGTGGGTCAGCCTGTCAAATTGCCTGTCAGCCGCGTGTACTCCGGCACTGCGGGGCCGGAAGTCCAGCGGCGCGGCGGCGGTGGGCACAAAGATTTCCTCACGGCTGGGCGGCCCGGCTGGTCCGGGTTCATCCCCGGGGGGCGGTGGTGGGGGCTGTCCTGCTGAAGACTGGGGCGGGGGAGCTTGAGGCGGAGGCAGGCTCTGGCGGGGTTCGCGGCGGTGATTGAGCACCAGCGGGGCAACCGCCTCCACATCCGACCACTGCACCTGCAACCGCCCTTCCAGCGCGGCGTAAGCGCGGGCGGCGCGGTGCAGGACCAGATCGGCCCGCAGGCTCCGCACCCCTGCCGCGCCCGTCAGTTCGGCGATGCAGGTCAGGAATTCGCCGGGCAGCTGGACCTGCGCCACCAGACGGCGCCCGGTCTGCAACTGCTCCCGGAGCTGCTGCTCTGCGCCTTGCCACTGCTCCAGAAATGCGGCGGTGTCAGTCTCGAAACTGATGCGGCGGCGCATGATTTCGGCCCGCTGAACCGGGTCGAGGGGGGCCAGCACATCGGCACACAGGCCAAAGCGGTCCAGAAACTGTGGGCGCAACTGGCCTTCCTCGGGGTTCATGCTCCCGATCAGCGCAAACCGCGCCGGAGCCTCGGCGCTGAGGCTGTCGCGCTGCACCCGCACCACACCCATCGCGGCGGCGTCCAGTAGCACGTCCACCAGATGATCGGGCAGCAGGTTGACCTCGTCTATGTACAGCAGCCCGCCGTGCGCCTGCGCCATCAGGCCGGGCTTGAGCTTCGCCTCACCCCTGAGCGCGGCGTTGAGGTCAAGCGTGCCGACCACGCGGTCCTCGGTTGCGCCTAGCGGCAGGTTCACGAACTCACCGCCCGGCAGCAGCGCCCCCAGCCCCCGCGCCGCCGTGCTCTTGGCCGCGCCCCGGTCGCCGCGAATCAGCAGGCCGCCGATTTCGGGTGACACCGCCAGCAGCGACAGCGCCAGCAACAGCTGCGGCTGGTGGGCCACCGCGGCAAGTGGATAGAGCGAGTGTGAAGCGAGGGCCTGTGCGTCTGTTGTGCTCACCGTTTGCCCTCCAGTAGGCTACGAAAAATCCGGGTAGCACACCGTAAAAGGCGCACCACCCGGAAAGTGGAAGGCTTTAGTTGGTTGCGGGGGCAGGCTGCGGCAGACGCCACATATACAGCGCGACGAAAGCAGCCAGCGCCGCGCCGATCAAGGGACCGACCCAGTAGATCCACATGCTGGCCCAGTCGCCGCTGACCACCGCAGCACCGAACGCACGCGCCGGGTTGAGCGCCGCGCCCGAAACAGGGCCGATCGCCAGAATGCCCGCCGTGATGGTCAGACCCACGATCAGGCCGCCCATGACGTGCCCCTGGCGCACGGCCACCTTGAGCACCACCAGCACGAGGAAGAAGGTGGCGATGATCTCGCCGATCAGTGCCCCGGTCGAGGTGAACCCGGCCCCGATGTTCGGCTGCGAGAACCCAACCTTCGCGAGATTGGCGTGCCCGGCGACGGCCATCGCTGCAAAGCCCCCGAGCGCCGCGCCGACCAGCTGCGAGACGATACACACGGCGGTATCGGCCCAGGACTGCTTGCCTGCCAGCGACAGCCCGAAGCTGACCGCCGGGTTGAACTGACCGCCGCTGACCGTGCCCAGCGCCATCGCCAGCACCGCGATAATCAGGCCGTGGGCAAAAGCCACCCCGAGCAGACCAGGATTGTGAACAATCGCCATCATGCCGACGAACAGCAGACCAAAGGTACCAATAACTTCCGCGAGCATTTTCTGAAATTGCATTTTTCTCCTTTTGAAACTCTGATAAGCACCTGCCGGGTGATGATTGCATCATCGCCCCGAGCGGAGCGAGTAGGCAAAAGTAGCTCTCGGCGTAAGTGGAGTGGGTTTGGGCGCTTTTCCCAGACCCACGTAACTGTAGCCAAGAGCTACTTAACGGGCCGGAGAGGACCATGCACAGGAAATGTTCCAACCTCTCGGAGTTTAAGAGTATTGGCGACCAGGTGTAAAGATTGAGTGACGCTTGATGAGGGAAAGTAAGATTTCTCACCTTATATCCAAAGTTGACAGTCGACAGAAACGGGCGGGCACTCACCGGACGGCCCCCAGGCCAGGCCGCACCGGGGCCGATTGGACCGATACAGCCAATACCGTAACCTCAAAAGTCCAGCCGTAGCACCAGCCCGCGCCCTGCTGAGTTAAGTACAGCTCCAGCGCGTCCAGCACTTCATTTTCAGGCAGCGGCAACCGGGCGAAGGCCAGCAGCGCGGGCGTGTCCGTCAAAATGACTTCGCGCCGCTCGGTGATGTACTGCACGGTGAATTCCCAGCTCAAACGCTCTAGCGCCTGCCGCAGCAAGGTGGCCCGCTGCGGCCTGGGCTTGCCTGCTTCGGCGCGGCGCAGTTGCACATGTGGGCTACCGATGCCGTCGTCTTCCAGCAGATAAAAACACTGTCGGCTGAGGCGTTTCAGGCTGTCCAGCGCGGCTCTCAGGTCGCTCTGGTAGGCCAGTGACCACGCGGCCAGGGTTGCGTCATGAGGAGCCACATGTTCGGGGGCCTGCTCCAGCGAACAGCACACCGTTTGGACGTTTGATGGCGGGTTTTTAGCTCTGAGTTGGGCCAGCATCTCGGGCGAGTAGTCCAGCGCGGTGACTTGGGGCACGGCGTCGGCCAGCGGCAACAGCAAGCGCCCCGTCCCCGCGCCGACTTCCAGCAGGCTGCCGAGGCCGCGCAGGTCATCACGCAACCACGCCACCGTATTCGGGAGAGTGGGCTGTGAGTCGTCGTAGTCGGCGGCCTTGCCCTGCCAGAAAGCGAGGTCGCGCTCGGGCTGGTAGCGCTGTGACTGAGCCGAGAGCACCAGCTCACGCCAGCGGATAAAGGGGTCGTCAGTCATTTAGGATCGTCCAGAAAAGGGAGAAATGGGGCCTCACCCGGCTTCTGTCCCAGCATGTACAGGCTGCCATCGTCAGCGGTTTTGCCGAAGGGTGCAAAGTAGCTGTAGGCGTTCAGGCCGTCCAGTGTGCAATTTCTGCTTCTCTGGCTGTCTTTGCACACGACACGGTGCGCCTTGCCGTCCAGCGTTTTGAGCGTCCCCGTTTGCAGGTCGCGCAAGGCAAAAGCGTGGGCCTCAAAAAAGCGGCGGCGCAGGTCGGCCTTGCCGTTCAGGTCGCCTTCCCCGTAGCCTTGCTTTGCCAGATACGCGGACAGTTTAGCCGTCAGGTCGCGGTCGCCGGTGCCGCCGGGCATCAGCACGGTCAGCGGGCCGTCAACGTGCCGCACCTCTGTCCACAGCGCCTTGCCCGCGATGTCGTCGCGCCCCCGACGGCTCAGTTCCAGATAGCCGCGCACATTGTCGGGCGTGTGCAAATCCAGGCCCGCCTGCCAGATATAGCCCAGTTCCAGCCCCAGCGGAATCAGAAAAATGGCCGCGCCCAGCGCCCACAGCCAGCCCCGGCCCCTAGCGGCCACGTTCGCCCCGTTCTTCCAGCAGGCCCTCGCTCTCGGCCAGCAGGTTCTGCAACGCTGCTAATGTTTCCGGTTGCGCTTCCCACATGCTGCGCTGCTCGGCTTCCAGGAGTCGCGTGGCAATCGCGTTCAGCGCCCAGGGGTTGCTCTGCTTCAGGAACTCCTGGTTCTCGGCGTCCAGCGCGTAATTCTGGGCGATTCCCTCGTACATGAAGTCGTGGGCGATTTCGGCGGTGGCGTCGAAGCCGAACAGGTAATCCACCGTGGCGGTCTGCTCCAGGCCGCCCTTGTAGCCGTGCCGCCGGATGCCCTCCAGCCACTTGGGATTGACCACGCGGCTGCGGTAGACGCGCAGGGCCTCTTCCTTCAGGTCGCGCACCCGCGCCCGCTGGGGGTTGGCGCTGTCGCCGAAGTAGCCTTTCGGCTGCGTGCCGCTGAGACTCCGTACGCTGGCCATCATCCCGCCGAAAAATTGCAGATAATCGTCGCTGTCAAAGATGTCGTGCTCGCGGTTGTCCTGATTGTGCAGCACCAGTTGGGTCTGCGAGAGCCGGGCGCGGAAGTCGTCGCGGGCGTCGGCTCCGGCCTCGGCGGCGGTGTAGGCGTAGCCGCCCCAGTTGACGAAGGTGGCGGCAAAGTCGGCGTCGGTCTGCCAGTTGCCCTGCTGAATCAGGTCTAAAATCCCCGCGCCATACGTCCCCGGCGCACTGCCGAATACGCGATACATGGCGCGGGCCTCGGCTTCCTCGGGTGGTAAGTCGCTCAGGCGGCCCTCAAGTTCGGCCAGATAATGCTTGCGCGGAAAGTTCTGCTCTGGGTTCTCGTCGGCATGCATCGCCAGCGTAAAAGCCTCGTCCAGCAGGCCAATCAGGTGTGGAAAGGCGTCGCGGAAAAAGCCGGAAATCCTGACCGTCACGTCTATGCGCGGGCGGCCCACAGTCTCCAGCGGCAGCAGTTCCACCCCCTCCAGGCGGCGGCTTTGCGGGTGCCACAGCGGTTGCACGCCCAGCAGCGCAAAAATCTCGGCGAGGTCGTCGCCCTGAGTCCGCATGTTGGAGGTGCCCCACACGCTGATAGCGACGTGTTCGGGGTACGCCCCGGTTTCGCTGAGGTGGCGCGAGAGCACCTCGCGGGCCAGATTCTGCCCCACCTGCCACGCTGCCGCCGAGGGTACGGCGCGGGGGTCTACCGCGTAAAAGTTGCGCCCAGTCGGCAGAATATGCGCCTGCCCGCGTGACGGTGCGCCGCTCGGCCCGGCGGGAACATAACGCCCCGCGAGGCCCGCCAGCAGGTTGGAAATTTCCTCGTCGGTGCGCTCAAGGTTAGGTTTCAGCACCCGGCAGGCATACTCCAATGTCTGCGGCAGCGTGCCGTAACTGGCGCGGGGGCCGAGGGTCAGGGCCAGCACCTCGGGGATGGCAGCGGGGTCGTAGTCGTGGTCGGCCAGCGACTGATAGAGGTGCAGCGCGAGTTCGTCCAGTAGCTCTAGTGCATCGCCGTTGGTCTGGACGGGGCGGGCGGCGAGTTGCGCGAGGGTGGTCATTCGTCGTCCAGGAGTGCGCCGAGCGTCTCGCGGACCTGGCGGGTCAGTTCGGGAGGTGCGGCTTCAATCACTGCGGCGCGGCGACTGCGCCAGTCCAGCATGCGGGCCTGATGCACCAGCACCACTCCGCTGACGCTTAGGCCGCCTGGCAAGGCGATTTCCAGCGGATACCCCTTGACTTTGCTGGTCACCGGGCAGGCCAGCAGGAGGCCAGTGGCGCGGTTGAACCGCTCCGGCGTTAGCACCAGCGCCGGGCGGCGGCCCGCCTGCTCATGCCCCGCCTGCGGGTTAAAGTCCAGCCAGATGAGTTCACCACGTTTCGGGACGCCGCCGCTGGGAAGCTCTACCACTCTTCGGCCCCCTGCGGCGCTCCCCAGTCTTCCTCACCGCTCACCAGTTCGGGGGTCACACCCCGGAGCAGCGCGTCCAGCGTGGGCTTCTGGCGGTCCGGGCGAATCAGCAACGCCCCGTCCCTGAGTTCCAGGGTCACCGCCGACCCCTCTTGAAGTTGCAGATTCTGCGCGTAATCACGCGGAATCCTGAGGGCCAGACTGTTGCCCCAGTGCCGAATTTTCGCCTCCATATTTCCTCCTGTATCTACTTTATGATACATCAGTGACTCGGCTGCTCGGTTCCGCTCTGACTTTCCAGCCGCGCCCCCGGCCTGTCCAGCAGTTCGCCCAGGTTCAGCTCCAGCACCTCCGCCAGCCCCGCGTGCAGACCCGGCACCGTTCCCGCCCCAGCAGCATTAGCCAGTCGCGTCAGCGCCCGCAGCATTTCGGGCAGTTGCTCGCCCTGCGGTGGCAGCCCCAGCGTGTGCAGGCCGTCGCGGATTTGCGCCGCGCCCAGCTCGCACAGGTAGCCATCTATGTCTTCCAGCAGGTGCGCCACGTCGCTGCCCGACATCTCGGCAATGGTCACGGGCACGCCATCTTCCGTTTCGGTGTCGTCCCACTCGTGAACGT
>JAGLBK010000057.1 GCA_018260275.1 Deinococcus sp. | reverse complement strand
CGCAGTGGCGTCGATCTGGGCGCGGCGCTGGAAGTCATCAATTCCAGCAGCGGGCGCAGCAATTCCAGTGAAAACCTGATTCCGCAGCGCGTGCTGACGCGGCAGTTTCCGCCGACCTTCGCGCTGGGACTGCTCGCCAAGGACGCCGGAATTGCCCTCGACATGGTGCAGGCCGTGGGGGGCAGCGCCCCACTGCTGGCGCAGACCGCCGGATTGGTGCGCGGGGCGGCCCGCCTGATCGGGGCCGAGCAGGACCATACGGCGGCCCTCAAACTGATCGAAGAGATGAATGGAGTGGAACTGAAATGACCTACCAATTTGGAGTCGCCACCGACGGCGGACTGGACGCCTACCCTACTCTCAGGAACGACGTTGCGGTCGCCCCTTTTTCCCTGAATTTCGGGACCAGGACTTACCGGATGCAGGATTTGACCCGTGAAGAGCTGTACCGGGAGCTGGAGACCAATCCCACGCACCCGACCAGCAGCCAGCCCAGCCCGCAGGAGTGGCTCGAAGCCTTCCGCAGGGCCGAGGCCTTCTCGGGCAGCAAGAATGTCCTGGCCGTGACCATCAGCTCGGGCCTCAGCGGCAGTCGCAACGCCGCCGAGCAGGCCGCTGCGATGGCCCCCGACCTCAGGGTGACCATTCACGACTCGCTGACCCTCAGCGCGGCGCAGGCGTTTCAGGTGCACGCCGCCCAGACCGCCAGCGAGAACGGCGAACCCCTCCAGACTGCTCTGAACTGGATGAAGACCATCTCCGACGAAACCGAGCTGTATTTCACCATCGAAACGCTGGAATACCTGCGCCGGGGCGGGCGGATCGGGCGCGTGGCGGCCACACTGGGGGGGCTGCTAAACCTCAAACCGGTCATCACGGTAGACAAGTCGAGCGGCACCTACATCAACGTGGGCCGGGTTCGCAGCTACAAGGGCGGCATCGAGGCCGTGGTGGCGCAGGTGGACCGTAAATTCGGCCAGGAGGCGCCGCTGCGGGCTGGGCTGCTCTACGGCAGTGTCCGGGAAGACGTCGACGTGGCCCGCAAGCTGCTGGAAGGGCATCACCAGCTGCTCTGGAGCGGCGAGGCGGGAGTGAACCCGGTTCTGAACGTGCACACCGGGCCACGGACGCTGGGCGTGGCGGCGGCCCCCGGCCCCTGGCCCTGGGAACGCTGAAGCCTGGTTGCGGGTCAGATTGGGTCTGGCGCCCGCACCGCACCATTTGACAGTTCCTTTCACTGGCCCCTGCTAGCCTGGGGCCATGACTGTTTTACCCACCGTTCGTCCACGCCGCCTGCGCCGCACGGCCTCGCTGCGGGCCATGACCCGCGAAGTGCGCTTGCACCCCGAGCAGTTCATTCACCCGATTTTCGTACACGAGGGCGCGGAAGATCAGCCGATCCACTCGATGCCCGGCGTGTCGCGCCATACCGTTGCCAGCGCGGTGGCAGCGGCGCAGGAAGCCTGGAGCCTGGGCATTCCCTCGGTCATCCTGTTCGGCATTCCCGAGCACAAGGATGAGATCGGCACGGGCGCTTATGCCGAGGACGGTATCGTGCAGCAGGCCACCCGCGCCATTAAAGCCGCGTTGCCGGACCTTACCGTTATTGCCGACACCTGCCTGTGCGAGTACACCAGCCACGGCCACTGCGGCCACCTGTGCGAGGTCGCCGGGCAGTGGACCGTGGACAATGATCCCACCCTGGAACTGCTCGCCAAAACGGCGGTGTCGCAGGCACAGGCCGGGGCCGATATCGTGGCTCCCAGCGCCATGATGGACGGGCAGATCGCGGCTATTCGCGCCGCGCTGGACGTCGCCGGGTTCGGGCATATTCCGGTCATGAGCTACGCCGTGAAGTACGCCAGCGCCTACTACGGCCCCTTCCGCGACGCGGCGGGCAGTACCCCCAGCAAGGGCGACCGCGCCAGCTACCAGATGGACCCCGCGGGCGGCTACCGCGAGGCGCTGCGCGAGGCCCGGATAGACGTGGCCGAGGGCGCCGACTTCCTGATGGTCAAGCCCGCGCTGGCTTACCTCGACGTGCTCAAGCTGCTGCGTGACCACTTCGACCTGCCGCTGGTCACCTACAACGTCAGTGGCGAGTACGCGCTGGTCAAGGCCGCCGCCATCGCCGGATACATGGACGAGCGCCGCACGGTCCTCGAAACCCTGGGCGGCATGGTGCGGGCCGGGGCCAACGCGATCATCACCTACCACGCCATCGACGCGGCCCGCTGGTTGGCGGAGGAGCGGTGAGTTCGCCCATTCGCGTGGACTGGGTCGGCACTGCGCTGTGGCCCGGGCGTCTAGGCCTGACCTTTGCGCCGGGCAAGAAGGGCGCGAGTGTGCTGCAACGCGGCGTCGTGCATGACCGCGACATGGCCGGAGACTTCATGACCCTGGCCCGCGAGGGCGTGCAGGTGATCGCCCCGCTCATCGAGGACCACGAATACGAGTTGCTGGGCATGGTGGGCTACCCCGAGGAAGCCGGACGTCAGGGCATGGCGGTGGTGCCCTGCCCGATTCCGGATGGGCACGCGCCAGGCGACCCGGCCCAGTTCGCCACGTTCATCGACGAACTGATGAACGCGCTGCTGGGCGGCCAAAGCGTGGTCGTCCACTGCCGGGGCGGACTGGGCCGCGCGGGCCTGACGGCGGCTTGTCTGCTGGTTCAGGCTGGTCTGGAGCCAGGTGCTGCGATTGCCCTGGTGCGCCAGACTCGCCCTGGAGCGGTGGAAACCGCCGAACAGGAAGCCTTCGTTCACCACTTTGCCCGACAAGGAGAACCCGCATGATCACTGTCGCCAACCGCATTTATGTCAAGCCCGAGTTCCAGGAACAGTTCGCCCAGCGCTTTATCGAGCGGGCCGGGCTGGTCGATCATATGCCCGGCTTCATCGCCAACCACATGCTGCGCCCCACCAAGGAAGGCGAGCCGTTCGTAGTTCTGACCTTCTGGGAAAGCCAGGACGCGCTGAACCACTGGATTGGCTCTGACGAGTTCAAGCAGGGCCACGCCCGCAGCGGCAGCCTGCCCCGCGAGGCGTTCAGCGGTCCCAACGTGCTGGAAATTCACGACGTCGTGAGTTCGTCCCCGAAGCCCACTGCCTGAGAGCGTGTTTATAAAGGGTCGGGAAGTTTTTTGACATGCGATGAAGACGCGGTTTTTGACCCTCGACCCTTGTGGGACTTGTAAAGCTCCGTAGGAGAGAGGGCCTCGCGTAGCGAGGGGTGACTCGTAGAGCTGCTTGCAGAGGGGGCGACGCGGCAAACTTTAACGGCCCACACGACAAAATACCAATGGGCGTGGTTTGCGGGGAAAACTTTATAAACACGCTCTGAGACTTTCATCCAAACCCCAGCCGGGCGACCTACAGTAACTCCACTATGAAACGCCCCCTTCTGCTGCTCGCTCCCTTGCTCGGTGCCTCGGCCCTGCTCGCTTCCTGTGCCCCCAGTGCCACTGGCCCGGTACAGGGCCGTATCGTCAACAGCAAGACAGGGCAAGAGGGCGTCGTGGCTTTCGTGCGCGGCACGCTGCAACCCCGCCTGAACGGGGCCTACGCCGCCGACAACGCCACCTTGCAGATCGGCGATCAGGTCTACACGGGCCGCACGGTGCTGATTGGTTCGGGCGTCGTCGAGACTCCGGCGACCTGGGGCCTGGGCTTCGACTTCGGCAGCTGGAGACACCACGGGTTCGGCTGGGGTGGCCGCTACGACACTTTCAACCGGGGCACGCCGACCTACAGCGGCAACCTGATCGCCCGCACGTCAGGCCCCGCCCCCAGAACGCTGACCTGTCAGCTGACGGTGGACGCCTTCGAGCGCGGCGTGGGCAACTGCGCGGGGAACGACGGCACCACCTACGCGCTGCAATTCTGACCTGGTTGGCCGGTCAGCCGGGTCATCTGGCTTTTTCCGTGTCTGGCGATTAGCGCTGACACGGATGTTTGGTTCCGGGCGGCAGTTACGCTCTGTCATATCCCCGAGACAGGCCCACGGCTAGGCTATGGCCCGATGATCGAGGTTTCGCACTACACCAAGCGCTACGGCACCCACGAGGCGGTCAGCGACCTCAGTTTCACGGTCACGCCCGGCCAGATCTTCGGGCTGCTGGGCAGTAACGGAGCGGGCAAGACCACCACCATCCGCGCCCTGGTGGGCCTCACCCGTCCCACGGCTGGTACGGTGCGGGTCCAGGGGTTCGACGTGTGGCAGCAGCCCATGCAGGCCAAGGCGACCTTCGGGTACATTCCCGACCGCCCTTACCTGTACGGCAAACTGACCGCGCGCGAATTGCTGCGCTTTGTCGCTCAGCTGTACCGGGTGCCGAATGTCGAGGGCGAAATAGACCGCTGGCTGGAGTTTTTCCGTCTGAGCGACTTCGGCAACGAACTCATCGAAACCTTTTCGCACGGGATGCGCCAGAAGGTCGTCATCATCTCGGCGCTGCTGCCCGACCCGCCGGTGCTGATCGTCGATGAACCGATGGTCGGCCTTGACCCACACGCGGCGCGGCAGGTGCGCGAACTGTTCCGGGACCACGCCGACAGGGGCCGCACGGTGCTGCTGACCACTCACAGCCTGCCGCTGGCCGAGGCCGTCTGTGACCGCCTGGTGGTGCTCGACCGGGGCCGGGTGTTGGGGCAGGGCAGCATGGACGAACTTCGTGCCCAGACCGGCACGGCGGCAGGCGGGGTTCACGGCGACAGCCTGGAGCGCATCTTCTTCCGGCTGATCGAGGAAGAACAGGCCGAGGAAGCCGCCCGGCGTGAGCAGAACGCGGGGCAGGGTTGAGCAGCGGGCCACACCCCACCCCGGCCAGCGACCTGCCCGGCCAGCGGCCCAGTCTGCTGCGCCTGAAGTGGCTTTCGCTGGGGCATTCCTTCAGGCGTGCGCCTAAGTGGGGCTATTTGCTGGTCGGGGGGCTGGCCCTGCTGCTGGTGTGGGGCGAAATCTACGGCACCTGGAAGGCGCTGCACTTTCTGGGCAGCTTTGGCGATATCGGCACGAACGTCTTCGGGCGGGTGCTGGAAATCGGCCTGATTACCCTGTCCAGCGGCGTGACCTTCAGCGCCACGACCGCCGCCATTCAGACCCTTTACCTCAGTGAAGACCTCAACTTTCTGCTGACCCAGCCGCTGCCGACCCGGCAGGTGTTCGGCCTCAAGGTCTTCGAGACGTTCCTGAACACGGCGCTGGTGCCGACCTTTCTCATGCTGCCGCTGCTGCTGACCGTGGCGGTCTATTTCGCCGCGCCCTGGTGGGCTTATCCGGTGATCGTGGGGGCCGCGCTGCTGACCTTTGCCGCACCGGTGGGTCTGGGGGCGCTGCTGGCCGTGGGGCTGATGCGGGTGGCCCCGGTGGGCCGCGTGCGCGAGGTGAGTACCGCGCTGGGCGTGCTCATCAGCGCCGCGCTGGTGTACGTGATCCGGGCAGTGCGGCCCGAGGTGCTGATCCAGAAGATGAACGACCCGGCCAAGTTCGAGGAACTGCTGCGCAACTTTGCCAGTCCAAGCAGCCCGTTGTTGCCGCCGTCGTGGGCCTCGCAGGGCATCTGGCGGGCGGCGCACGGGCAACTGGCGCCTTCGCTGTTGCCGCTGCTGCTGCTAACGGCTCTCCTCCTGGGCGGCGCGACCTGGCTGGCGACCCGCGCCTATCAAGAAGGCTGGGCACGGGCGCTAGACAGCAGCACGCCCAGGCTGGACCCCACGCCACGCCGCGCCTCTGCTACCGAGCTCTGGTTTGCCGACCTGGGGCCAGCGGGCAGCCTCGCCTACAAGGACTTGCGCCTGACCCTGCGCGACCCGACCCAGTGGAGTCAGTTGCTTATTGTCGTGGCGCTGGCGGGCGTATATCTGGTCAGTGTGCGGGCGGTACCTATCCCGGTGCCGCAGTTCCGGGGCATCTTGGGGTACATCCAGCTGGCTTTTCAGGGCTTTATCGTGTCGGGGGTCGCCACGCGGCTGGCTTTTCCCGCCGTCAGCACCGAGGCCAGGGCCTACTGGCTGCTGCGAACTGGCCCGATTAGCCCGCGTCAGATCGTGCTGAGCAAATACCTGAGCGTGCTGCCGGTCACGCTGGTGCTGGGCATGGTGCTGGGCGTGGTCAGCGCCCACAGCATGGCGCTGGGGCCGACGCTGGTGCTGCTTAGCATTCTGGTCAGCCTGAGTAGCGCCTTCGTGATTCCTGCGCTGGGTGTGGGCCTGGGAGCCGCCGCGCCCAGATTCGACGCCGACAACCCCAGCGAAATCGGCGTCAGTCCGGGCGGCCTGGCCTTCATGGGCCTGAGCCTGCTGTACTCGGTGCTGAGCCTGCTGCTGCTGGCTAAACCGGCCACGGCCAGCGTGCTGCGTCCCGAACTGTTTCCTGGCTACAGCGCCCTGAGCACCCCCGAAGGTGTGCTGGGACTGCTGGGCCTGCTGCTGGTAACGGTGCTGGGCGTGTGGCTCAGCCTGCGTCTGGGCTGGACCCGGCTGGACGCGCTGGACTGACCCTATTGAAGTGGCCCTATTGGACTAGCGCTGTTGAAGTAGCGCCGCGCTCAGTCGTCGGCCAGTTCGAGTTCGATCCTGGCCTGACAGTGCGGGCAATCGACCAGGCTGACCGTCACGCCGTCGCTGCTTTCAATGACGGGCGCGGCGGCCAGCATGTCTTCGGTGACTTCAAACTCCTCGTCGCAGTTGGGGCAGATGGTCAAGATCCCCAGCAGTTCCAGCTCGAATTCTTCGCCTTCGCCGTTGCGGGTGACTTCCATTTCCGCGCTGCACGAGTCGCACACGATTACGTCCCCGACTTGCAGCCCGTCGCGGTCTTGCTCGGTTAGTTCCAGCACCTCGCCGCAGACGGGGCAGTCGATTTCCAGGGTTGCCATTCGCAAATTCTAGAGCATGGCGCAGCACAGAACGCCCCCGAGAATCTGTCTGCGGCACAAATGCTCTAGGATGCGCCCCGTGTCTGTTGCCCCGCCCCTACCTGCTGATGTTCCGCCCGCGCTGGAAGCCTGCGATATCCGGCACGGCTTTGCCGGAACCGAGGTGCTACACGGGGTTAGTCTGGCGGTGCGGCGCGGCGAAGTCGTGGCGGTTACGGGGCCGTCGGGCAGCGGAAAAAGTACGCTGCTGCATCTGCTCGGCGGCCTCGACCTGCCCCAGCACGGCGAAATCTGGTGGGACGGCGTGCGGGCCGATACCCTCGACACCCAGGCCCGGGCCACGCGCCGGGCTGGGCGGCTGGGGCTGGTGTTTCAGCACCATTACCTGCTTGAAGACCTGAGCGTCATGCAAAACGTGCGGGTGCCGGGCATGCTCAGCGGCCAGGCCGACCAGGGATGGGCGCTGGCCCTGCTGGAACGGGTCGGTCTGGCTGGGCGTGCTGGCGATCTGCCCGGCGTGCTGAGTGGCGGCGAGCGGCAGCGGGTAGCGGTGGCCCGCGCCCTGGCCTGTGCGCCTGCTGTGGTGCTGGCCGATGAACCGACTGGCAGCTTAGACCGCGTCAACGCCGAGACAGTGGCGTCGCTGCTGGTTGCCCTGGCCCGTGAACAGGGCGCCGGGGTGTTGCTGGTCACGCACGACGACCGCCTGGCGGCTTACGCCGACCGCACGTTGCACCTGCTGGACGGGCACATTCAGGAGCAGGTCGGGTCTACCGCGCCGCTGTGAGTATTGGCTTTCTCAGGGGAGGGGCAGCGAGAGAAAAGGGGGGCGTCATATGCCTTCCCTCAACTATTGATGACGTACAAAGTTGGTGACGCTTGTCCGTCAGATCTGGCTCTGTTTTATCTCTGAGCTATGGGCCATGAGCTCTGGAAAAAATCCTCATGGCTCATGGCGCAGAGCTGATGGCCTGGCCGGGTAACACCACGAACTTACCGCGTCATCAAGAACCTGAGTGATGCCGGACAGTCTCAGCGTTCGTGCAGCTGCCGGATTTCCTTGACGACGTTCAGCAGATAGTCAAACACTAGTGAGGCAGCTTCAGCGCGGTCCTTGACCGGTTTGGGTTCGGCGTTGCGGTTGGTCGGGCCGACCATGAACACGTTTTTCCTGGCCTCGACGTGCCCGGCCACCGCCAGCTGCACTTCCTGCACGTTACAGCCGTCTGGAAAGGTCAGCTGGTAGGTGTTCATGGTGTTCTCGCTCAGGCGGGTCCATTCGCCCGTGGCGCTCAGGCTGCCGCCGCCTTCCTCAACCTGCTCACGCACCGCCGTCATCACGTCCTCGACAAAGGCCTGATCGTTGCGCTCGCGCTCGGCCTGCCGCAGTTGCGCGTCGCGTGAGAAGGCCACCACTTCACTGAAATTCGCCATGTCGTGACTGTAGCGTGACTGTGCCGTAAGGAACTCTGGGCGGGGCGACGTTGCCATCATCACCCGGCAGGCTCTTGCCGTGTCGCCGCCCGCCGCTCAGGCCGGGCATTGAGAGCTGGCCTGCCATGTTCGGGGCGGCGGCGCGTAAACTCTGGGCATGACCGAGCGCCGTCAAACCGTCACCGTCAACGTGGGGGGCGTGCCCGTCGGGTCGGCGCACCCCATCGTAGTGCAGAGCATGACCAATACCGACACCGCCAACGCCGAGGCCACCGCCATTCAGGTCGCGCAGCTGGCCCGCGCTGGGTCCGAACTGGTGCGCGTGACGGTCAATACCCGCGAAGCCGCCGTCGCTCTCCCCGAAATCGTGGCGCGGCTGGCCGAGGTCGGGCTAAATGTTCCTATCATTGGTGACTTTCATTACAACGGGCACCTGCTGCTGCGCGAGTTTCCGGAGGCGGCGCGGCTGCTGGCCAAGTACCGCATTAACCCCGGTAACGTCGGGGCCGGGCAGCATCACGACGAGAATTTTGCCACCATGATCGAGGTTGCCAAAGAGTTCGGTAAACCCGTGCGCATCGGCGTGAACTGGGGCAGTCTGGATCAGCAGGTGCTGGCCCGCCTGATGGACGAGAACGCGGCGGCGGGTCATCCCAAATCGCCCACCGACGTGACCATTGACGCCATGATCGTATCGGCGCTGGAATCGGCCCGCTTTGCCGAGGAATTGGGGCTGGCCCACGACAAAATCCTGATTTCCGTGAAGGTCAGCAGTGCGCCCGAGCTGTGGCAGGTCTACCGCCAGCTCGCGCCGCTGTGCGACTACCCGCTGCACCTGGGTCTGACCGAGGCGGGCATGGGTATGAAGGGCATCGTGGCGAGCAGCGTGGCCCTTACGCCGCTGCTCACGGGGGGCATCGGTGACACCATCCGCGTAAGCTTGACGCCCGAGCCGGGGGCCAGCCGCAAGCTGGAAGTGGAGGTCGCCCAGCAGATTTTACAGAGCCTGGGCCTGCGCCAGTTTTTGCCGCAGGTGACCAGTTGCCCCGGCTGTGGGCGCACCACGTCGCAGTTTTTTCAGGAGCTGGCGCAGAAAATCCAGGATTACATCCGCGACACCATGCCCGACTGGAAGGCAAAATATCCCGGCGTGGAGGACATGCAGGTCGCCGTGATGGGCTGTATCGTCAACGGCCCCGGCGAGAGCAAGCACGCCAACATCGGCATCAGCCTGCCCGGCACCGGCGAAGACCCCCGCGCCCCGGTGTATCAGGACGGCAAACTGCTGACCACGCTGAAGGGGCCGCGCATCGCCGAGGAATTTCAGGAACTGCTGGAAAAGTATGTGGAGGAGCGCTACGGGGCGGCGGGTTAATGGCCCATGACCGCTGACCCGTTCGTCATCGAGCGGCTGGTCTATGACCGCTGGGGAGGAGTGCCAGTTGAGGACGAGGTTGACCGCCCGCTTGAACGCATCGCCCGCCGCGAGGGGTGGACGTTTTGCCCGCTTGCCGATGTGAACGACGCTACCAGCAATTACCGTGCGCTGGAATGGCGTGACCGCTGGGGCGCAGGCGTCGGCTGGTCGCTTCATATGCTGAATATTGGGGTCTCCGGAATATTGCCGCTGTATCCGTGCGGCGGCCCGCCTGGGGCCTTCCACCCGATTTCCAGCTGACCTCCGCTGGCCCACTCTGGGAAGCCCTCGGTGCCGACGGTTCATTCGTTTTACCGCAGGCCGATTGGCTGCTTACGCCCCTGCCAGAGCCGGAGCGGGCGGCGCTTCGCGCTTCCACCGTTAACGGCGGTTGGGAGGCGTACAACTTCCGGTACTGGAAACCCCACACGCGGGCCGAGGCACTCTTTACCCATTGGGACTAGAGCGCCTATTCATGCGGTCATGCTAAATTCTTGGCATGACGACTTACACACCCAAGGAGTCCATCAAAGTCATCGGCGCGAGCGGGCAAATCTCGCTGGGCAAGGAGTATGCGGGCCGCACGGTGCTGGTGGAGGAACGTGAACCCGGTGTGTGGTACATCCGCACGGCGCGGGTGGTGCCCGACAACGAGCGCCGGCTGACGCCCGAGGCGCGGGCCAGCATCGAGCGGGCGGTGGCCTGGGCGCAGGAAAATCCGGTGGGAGAATTGACGATGGAGGACTCGCTGGCGCAGCTGGAAGCTCTGCGTAAGCTGTCCGAGGAATCGCCCTGACCGTGCCGATTGTGGATATGAACGTGCCGGAGTTTCAGCAGCAGCTCGTCGCACTGGACAAAAATGAACGCCACGCCGTCATCAGCACTATCGGCAAGCTACTGGTCATGGACTGGCCGACGGTCTACGCCCATACTGGTCTGAACTGGGAGCAGATCAAGGAAAAGGAAACGGGCGGGCCAAATGGTGAGGCCCTCTATTCACTGCGGGCCACCCAGAAAATGCGACTGCTGGGCTTCAGGAAGGGCGAAGCCCTGGTGCTGCTGTCCATACACCCCGACCACGACAGCGCCTATGCTTGACCCGTGAACATCTGGAATACTGGCCCCTTCGACAACGACGCTGCCGCAGACTTTATAGAAGAAGTCATGCAAGACGGCGACTATGCACTCGGCGAGGCTTTCGACGTGGTGCTGGACGCCGATATGGACTTTATCGAGGCCGAGGAGGGCTGCCGGGTGGTCGCCGCCGCCGAGATCCTGAGCGCTGTGCTGGCGGGCGACACCTCGCGCATCACCGACGCCGGGCTGCGCGTGTGGGTGCAGCAGGCCGACCCGCAGGCTGTTGAGCCCCTGCGAACCTCGGCCCGCAATGCCCTGGAACGGGTGATTGGCCCTGAAAGCGAATTGCCCGACCTGTGGGAAGAACCCGGGGACGCTACGGCCTGGAGGGCCGGGGTTCAGCAGTTGCGGCAGCGGCTCCCGGCATAGTCGAAAGGCTTTTCAGAGCAGTGCTCCGAATGACGTGCAGGTTGGCGGGGCACCGTCGTTTGCTCCATTCCACACTCCGTAGCTCGACAAGTCCGTCCTGCTCTCTCTTGTTCACTCGCTGTCTTGGGCATAACGGCGTCTTGACCAAAGCAGCACCCATGAAAAGGCCTGCCAAGAATGGTCAAACGCGCCCCATCTTTATGCTTTATGCAAAATGCCCTACTGCTCGCGCTCCCGCTCGTATTTCAGGCGGTAGCGCTGGCGGCTGGCGGCTTCCAGCAGGTCGCCGGGAGTCAGGATAGTGGGCGCGGTGGTGGCGCTGCCCAGGTTGACGTGCAGGGAAATGTCAGCGTACCGGAAGTCGGCACAGGCCCGCTGGTACTTTTCGGTCAGGGCCATGATGTCCTGGGTCTGGCCCGTGGGGATGACCACCGCGAATTCTTCCGGTCCCCAGCGATAGGTGGTGTCTTTGCGCCCGGCCGCCCGCTCCAGGCGCTGGGCCAGTTCGCGCAGCGCCCTTTCGCCCCCCAGCCGTCCGTACTGCTCATTGATGCGCCGCAGTTCGTTGATGTCGGCGACCAGCACGGTAATGGGCTGGCTTGCGCGGGCAGGCCAGCGTTTTTCGAGGGTGCGGCTCAGGGCCAGGCGGTTGCCGACGCCGGTCAGGGGATCACGCAGGCTTAGTCTACGGGCCAGCCACCACTGCTCGAAGGCCACCAGGGCGCTGCTCAGGATGGCGGCGAGCGAGAGGGTCACGCCCGGAATCACCAGCCGGAAATGCCAGCCCACGGCGCAGAGCATCAGCACGGCTGCGGCAATGACAAACCCCCAGTAACCGCGCATGGTGACCACTACCCCCCCGATCAGTACGCACAGGCAGGCCGTCAGCCACAGCGGAAAGCGCTGAAAAGGCGGCGTGAGCAGCGCCGAAACCGCCCGCGCCTGAAGCAGCACGCCGGGCACCGAGCGGCCATCTATATCCGGCAGCAGGATGTTACCCAGTCCACTGGCCGTTTCCCCGATCAGCACGGCGCGGTTCTGAAAATCGCCGAAGCGGATATTGCCGTTGACCACGTCGCGAAAAGAAACCGTCTTTTGCAGCAGTTGTTCGACCGGAACGTACCCGATCAGGTGCGGCGTGGTGTCGGCCCGCAGCGTTTGCCCGGCTCCTCTGGCGACCTGGGCCGCAAAGCTGGGCAGCAGTGTGCCCGAGTTGCCAGCGGCGTAAGCGGTCTGCACCTCGCTGACGCCCTGAGCCCTGGGGGCATTCAGCACGCTGACTCCGCCCGGCGAAGTGGGTCGGTGGTGCCCGGCAAAATAGTCTTCCGGGGTCAGGGAGCGCACCAGATTCGGCTGGTTCAGGGCAGTTCGCAGGGCGTGGTCCGCCGGGGCGGGGTCGCTCAGCAAGACGTCCAGGCCGATCACCCTGGCCCCGGCCTCGTTCAGATTGTGCAGCGCCTGGGCATACAGGGCACGCGGCCACTGCTCCAGGCGGCCATAATCTCGCAGGCTGGCGTCGTCGATGCCGACCACCACGATGCGCGGGTCCAGCGCCGCCGGAAAGGCGAGGTTCAGCGCGTTGTCCAGTCTGGGGTTGTCCGGGAGGTGCAGGGCCAGGGCCAGCCCCAGCAGGGCCGCCAGCGGCAGAGTGTACTGCTGCAGCGACCCTGTGCGGCCCGCGGTTTCAGGGGAGATGGACATGGGTGACGTTTCCGGCGCTGTCGGTCAGGGTAAGGTCGCTTGCGGCGGGGTGCGGCGGCGCGGGCAGAATCAGCTGGAACGGGCCTCTGACCTGCCGCGCGGCCCGCAGCTCGCCGTTGCCGATCAGCAGTTGCATGGGGCGATGGCCGGGGGCAGAGTCGTTCGCTTCTCCGCTGACCTGCATCACGCGGCCCCTGAGGGTGACCTTGACCCCACCGAGCTGCGGCGGCGTGCGGTCTATGACAATGGGCCAGCTCCAGTGCTGCTGCTTTCCGAAGCGCATTGCGGTCAGTTCCAGGGTGTAGGTGCCCTCAGGAAGCGGCGCCGGTTGCAGTTCAAATTGGCCGGTGGCCGGGTCGCCCGTGGTCGCCAGCTGAACCGGAAGGCCCGCTGTCCCTCGGGGCACGGCCTGGACCGAGATGACCGTGTCCGGGCGTGCTTCCACGCTCAGCACCGGGGTCTGTGACTGGCGCAGTGGCCCTTTGAACCGTAAGTGCTGTGGCAGTGCCCGCTGCGCGTCGAGGGCGGTATTGAAGCGGTCGAGGTCGTCGAGCTGCAAGGCG
>JAGLBK010000056.1 GCA_018260275.1 Deinococcus sp. | reverse complement strand
ACGATGTGGCGTACATCCGTTTTGCCAGCGTGTACCGCGATTTCGACAGTCTGGAGCGCTTTATCGAGGAAATTCGTGGGCTGAAGGATCAGGGCGAAACACCGGGAGAACCTGCCGCCGACAAAGGCGATTCAGGCCCCGAGCGTTAAACGTCTCCGGGCGTTAAGCGGATTTGGGCTGCATGGGGCGCGGCGCAATCGGCCCCTGGTTTTTGGGGTGGCGCCCCTGCACGCCTTCCAGCAGTGCGGCGATACTCGCGAAATCGGCCTCGATATCCCCGGTGGGCTGCACGTATCCGATAATCCCGATGCGCTTGCGGCCCCAGTCGAGTGCCATCACGCCAATCGGCACGCCCGCTTCCTGGGCCATGTAGTAAAACCCGGTTTTCCAGTAGGGCGTGTAGGCCCGGCTGCCTTCCGGGGCGACGGCCAGCGCAATTTCGGGCTGCGTGTGAATCAGTTCGACCACGGCGTCCACGAAGTTGGCTTTGGCCTTGCTACGGTCCAGCGAGATGCCGCCGACCGCCCGCATGAAGCTGCCCTGCGGCCCGCTGAACAGCTGGTGCTTACCGACCCAGCGCATGGGCGTGCGCGTGGCCCAGATCCAGAACAGGGCGACCCAGAAGTCGGCGTTGGCGGTGTGCGGCGCGGCCGCGGCCACGAACTTGGGGCCGGGCGGCGGCTCCAGCACGGGCGTCCAGCCTGTCAGCCTCAGGCAGACCAGGGCAGCGCGGGAGCCAAGTGTATGCGGCAGGTTTTTCCAGGTCGGGAACACGCCACGCAGTATGAAGGCCGTAGCCTTGCAAAAGCCTTGCGCGTGGACGGGGTACAAATCCCGGATGTCCTAAGAAGCTGTTAAGAGGGTACAGACAACCTAACGCCCGTTAGGTAGAATGAGGGCAGTCCAAAGTTCTACCCGATACAGGAGGCTGTCTTATGACCCAGACTCAACCCAATTTACCCAAGTACATCTCCGCAGGCGAAACGCCCGAGCAGCACGCCGCTTTTGAAGCCCGCATCGCCGCTGGAGAAAAAATTGAACCCGGCGACTGGATGCCCGCCGAGTACCGCCGCCAGCTCATTCGCATGATTTCGCAGCACGCGCACAGCGAGGTCGTGGGGATGCTGCCCGAAGGCGAGTGGATCAGCAAGGCCCCGACCCTCAAGCGCAAGACCATCCTGATGGCGAAGGTGCAGGACGAGGCCGGGCACGGGCAGTACCTCTACCACGCCGCAGAAACGCTGGGCATTACCCGCGAGGAAATGATTGAGGCGCTGCTGACCCGCAAGGCCAAGTACAGCTCCATCTTCAATTACCCCACCACCACCTGGGCCGACGTGGGCATGGTCGGCTGGCTGGTAGACGGCGCGGCGATTAAAAACCAGACCATGCTGGCCGGGTGCAGTTACGGCCCCTACAGCCGCGCGATGGTGCGTATTTGCAGCGAGGAAACCTTCCACCACAAGCAGGGCAAGGAAATGATTGTGCTGTATGCCCAGGGCACGCCCGAGCAAAAGCAGATGGCCCAGGACGCCCTGAACCGCTGGTGGTGGCCCGCCGTGCAGATGCTGGGGCCCCACGACAGCGACAGCCCCAACACCGGGGAACTGAGCCGCTGGGGCATCAAGCTCAAGACCAACGATGAGGTGCGCCAGGAATTCATCAACGAGCATGTGCCTGAGCTGATGGAAGCGGGCCTGACCATCCCCGACCCCGATATGCATCAGGACGAGAACGGCAACTGGATTCACGGCCCGATCGACTGGACCGAGTTCTGGGCCGTCATCAAGGGCGAGCGGGGCCTGGGCAAGGAGCGAATTGCCACCCGCCAGGCCGCGCAGGACGAGGGCGCGTGGGTGCGCGAGGCCCTGGAAGCATATATGGCGCGGCCAAAGGGAGAGGCGGCGGACTAAAGAGGCTGCTTCACAGCGTACCCCCTCTGCTTCGCAGCTTTGCAAGTCAGTCAGCTTTGCTGACAGCTCCCCTTAAAAGGGAGCCTAAAAACTGCCCCCAAGCTTCCCTTTTAAGGGGAGGTGCCCCGAAGGGGCGGAGGGGTAACCCAAGCTCAAGCCTCTGGAGAAAAAGCCATGACCCAACCCCAACCCACCCAACCCCACGACACCCAGTGGCCCCGCTGGGAAGTCTTCAAGCAGGACAGCGAAAAACGCCCCTATCAGGCCATCGGCTCTGTCCATGCGGGCGACCCCGACCACGCCCTGGTCACCGCCCGCAACGTGTTCGTGCGCCGCCCAGCAGCCGTGAGCCTGTGGGCCGTGCGCGAGGCCGACATCCTGACCGCCACGCCCCAGGAACTGGTCAGCACGCCGGACGTTCTGGGCGTCACTGGCGTGGCGGGCCTGTACCACGTGGGCATCAAAAAGTCGCACAAGCGCAGCATGACTTTCGTGGATCTGGTCGGCGCAGTGCAGGCGACTGGCCCCGGTGACGCGCTGGGGCAGGCGCACGAGCAGCACCCGGACGCGCTGGCGTGGCTGGTCTTTCCCGACGCGGCCAAAGTCGCCACCGACCCCGACCCCGGCACGGTGGAAAGCTGGTTTGCACCCGCCACCGAAAAAACCTACAAGCAGCAGCAGTACTACGGCACCATCGGGCGGCATGTGGGCGAACTCAAGCGTTCGGGCCAGATGCCGGGCCGCGTGAACGAACACCCGCATGTGGGCGACCAGCCCGCCGTCAAGCACAATGAGGAGCCTGTCAAATGACTGCCCCCACCACGACCGTGACCGAATTGAACGCCGCTCAGACGGCGGCCCTGATCCGCAAACTGACCGCTCTGGCCGACGACGAGATTATCCTGGCCCACCGGGACGGTGAATGGACCGGCCACGCGCCGATTCTGGAGGAGGATATCGCGCTGGCGAACATTGCCCAGGACGAGCTGGGCCACGCCGGAATGTATCTGGAACTGCGCCGCGAACTCGACGGTAGCGACCCCGACCGCCTCGCCATGTTCCGGGACGCCGCCGAGTACACCAACACCCGGTTCGTGGAGCTGCCGAAGGGCGACTGGGCCTACACCATGCTGCGGCAATTCATGTACGACGCTTACGAGGCGCTGTGGCTCGAAGCCGCGCAGCAGAGCACCTACGCGCCGCTGGCCGAAGTCGCTGCCAAAGCCGTGCGCGAGGAGAAATTCCACGTGCAGCACACCGCCCTGTGGGTCGAGCGCCTCTCTCTCGGCACCCCGGAAAGTACGCAGCGTACCCAGACCGCCCTGGCTGATCTGTGGCCGCACGCCGCGCAATTGTTCCAGCCGCTTGAGGGCGAGGACGAGCTGGTGAAGGCCGGGATCATTCCCAATATTGCCGGGGTCAGGTCCCGCTGGGAAGCCCTGATGGTCAAGCACTTGCAGGACAAATGCGGCCTGCGGATGTCGCGCGAAGCCTTCCCTGGCCCGGCCCGCGAGAACCACACCGAGCACCTCGCGCCGCTGCTGGCCGAGATGCAGCAGGTGGCGCGGCAGCACCCTGATGCGGAGGTCTGGTGATGGATGATAGACGATGGATGATGGAAAAAGACCAGAATCCATCACCCATCATCCATGACCCATCATCCATCTGGGCAGCTCTCGCCCAGGTGCCTGACCCCGAAATCCCCGTCGTCTCCATCGTGGATATGGGCATGGTGCGCGGCGTGGACATGGACGGCGAGCGCGTGACCGTCACCTTTACCCCCACCTTCAGCGGCTGCCCGGCCCTGCACGTCATCCGCCAGAGCATCGAGGACGCGGTGCGCGGGCTGGGCGTGGCCGACGTGGAAGTGGTCAGTACCCTCACGCCCCCCTGGACGACCGACGCAATTTTGCCGGAGGCCCGCGAACGCCTGCGCCAGTACGGCATCGCGCCGCCTGCGCCCGCTGGTGAAGGGCTGATTACGCTGGAGGCAGAGCCGACGCGCTGCCCCCGCTGTGGTTCGCTGAACGTGAACATGACCGCCAGTTTCGGCTCCACGCTGTGCAAGCGGCTGTACGTGTGTGGCAACTGTCAGGAACCGTTCGAGGGCTTCAAGAGCGTCTGAAGCCGAGGTGCTCGATCAGTTCTCCGAAGGCCAGGGGCCGGGTGTACAGGTAGCCCTGTGCGTAGTGGCAGCCCAGGTCGCGCAGCAGCTGGAGTTGCGCTGGGGTCTCGACTCCCTCGGCGATGACCTCCATCTGCAAGGCTTCGGCCAGTTGGAGGCTCGCCTGGATCAGGGCGCGGTTGTAGCGCACCGAGCCGGGGTCCTCTTCGTCGACAGAACTCAGGAAGCTCCGGTCGAGTTTGATGTGCTGTACGGGCAGGTCACGCATATGCGAGAGCGAGGCGAACCCTTCACCGAAATCGTCGAGCGACAGCAGGATATCCAGCTTACGCAGTTCGAGGAGCAGCTCGATGGTCGCCTGGCGGTCGGTGAGGGCCAGTCCCTCGGTGATCTCCAGTTCCAGCGCCCGGCCATCTAGCCCGGCGGCTTCCAGTTCGCGGCGCACCTGCATAACGAAGTCGGGTTGAATGAGCTGGATCGGTGAAATATTGACGGCCACGCGAACCCCAGGTAAGCCCTGGGCCCGCCACCGCGCCGCGCTGCCCAGGGCCTGCCGGATGACCCACAGGCCGATGGGCAGGATGCTGCCGTTGGATTCGGCCAGCGGAATGAACACGGCGGGCGAGATGTTGCCGAGTTTGGGATGTGACCAGCGCAGCAGCGCCTCACAGGAAGCCACCTGTCCGGTTCTGATGTCGTAGATCGGCTGATAGAGCAGCTTCAGTTCATTGCGGCCTGTAATGCCGACCAGCTCATGGGTTACAGCCTGCCTGTATTCGCCCTCGGCATGCAGGTTCCTGCCGTACAGACGAATCTTGTTTTTTCCGCTGGTCTTGGCGCTCAGCATGGCGATATCGGCCCGGCGCAGGGCGTCCTGGGCGGTCTGGGCATCCTGCGGGTACAGACTGAGGCCCGCGCTGATGGTCAGTTCGACCCTTTTGCCCTGCACCATCACCGGCTGGCTCAGTGCGGCGTGAAAATCGCGGGCGTCGCGTTCGAGGTGTACCGGATCGTTGACCAGCGCCACCACTACAAATTCGTCTCCGGCCACCCGCGCTCCCTCGGCCCAGCCTGCGGTCAGCCTGCCGATGCGCCGGGCCACACTTTGCAGTAGTTCGTCACCGACCTGATGGCCCAGTGTGTCGTTGATCGGTTTGAAGCCGTCGAGGTCAAGAAAAATAACGGCCACACTTGTACGCGTCGCCCGCGACTGCGCCAGCATTTCCTTGAGCCGTTCCTCCAGCCCCCGGCGATTGAGCAGCCCGGTCAGCTCGTCGTGGTAGGCCAGGCGGGTCAGGGTTTCATTGTCCTTGCGGGCACGCAGCAGGCGCACCAGGGTCACGCTGAAGCGCTGGGCCAGTACCAGTGCCGCCCAGTTGACAAAGCACACCTGCACCAGACTGAAGACCAGCCGAGGATCGGCGGGGTGGTGCAGCAGCAGATACAGCGCGGACAGGACCGTAAAAGCAACGGGCTGGGCACGCACGAACTGCCGCGCCAGGGGAGTGATGGGCACGCTGTAGGCCAGCGTAGGCGTACAGGCCGTCCAGAGAAAATCGGAACTCAGGGCGTACAGCAGCATCTGCTGATCGGGAACGACAAACGCCAGATAAAAGAACTTGACGATGATGTAACTGATATCGACGACCGACAGCCACGAAATGGCCTGGGCGACATCCAGTTTGCCCCGGCGAAACAGCCCCAGCAAGGCGACACACCCAGCCGCGCCGAACACGGTCAGGCCCAGCAGCAGGCCGTGTGTTCCGTTCAGCCAGTAGGTCAGGCCCGCCATCAGGTAAGCCGCGAGCATGCAGCCCACGACCCCTGGGGCCAGTCTTCTGGACACCAGCTGATGCCGCGTCTGCCCAGTCGGAGTGGGCTTGGGCAGGTTGGCAGGGCGAGTCGTAGTCCAGTTCATCGTAGATTCCTTGTCTGGAGGCCAGACCAGTACAGGCTCAGTGTAGGACGACTCTCGTGACAGGAAACTAACGAAGTTCACGCGCCGGGGCCGATGCCGAAAAAGAAAGGTGCCCAGCCCAGCACAAGCGGCCCAGCAGAAGGCCAATCGGCTGGCACAGGCTCAGGCAAAGGCGCTATCCTAACGCTCGTTAGGCAACTTATAGAACGTCATGCCGGGGAGGGGAAACCCTGGCGTGACGCCGCCCCCAGCCCCCGCTGACCCGCCCCAGCCTGAGCAGAAGCGAGGAGAGAATGCCCCGTAGTCGCCTAAAAATTATTACTTCAGAAGAAGAATTCCAAATCTGGCTTTTTTATATTCCAGATACTTTAGAAGATTTCTTTGACTGGCTCCCAGCAGGAGTTTCTGAGCAACTGGATTTCTCATTAGAATCACTTATTCCATTTGAAACCTGGATTTTAGAACGTTATCCGTCAGTTGATGCCTGTTGTGCTTTTGACCAACGAACGGTTCTGGACGCTTGTGGCCTTTATGTTGGCGAAGTTTTAAGACGAATCGTCAAGCGGCCCTGGCGAATTGAGCTAAAAAACAAGAAATCGGCTGCGTTTGGTTTTCCAGAACTTGATATTCCTTCTACAAATATTCCTATTACCTATGTCACGACATGTTGTGACCGTCGGACTGGTGACTTTATCTACAGAGGCGTCAAGAGGTGCGCTGAAAACTACCTCTCACAGGAGAACCCATGACCACTTCCTAATCCTACTCCGCCCTAGCCTGAGCAGAAGCAAAAATCTAGCGCTTTGGAAATTCAAACTTAAAATTTTGCCTTAGAAATCTATCGAATTTCGTCAAATCTCGCAAATTGAAAGGTTTATAGGTCTGCATCGGAAGGCCAATTAATTTGCCGGATTTCAGAACAAGCCCATGAAAGCAAATATACTTTTCGACCTCAGAAAAAGCTATCTTTCTTCTACCAAAAATAGACGAAATCACTATCAAGCCATTGCCATATTCGATTTTCTTCCAGAATCCTGCGCTGAAAAAGAGCATTAACAGGCATATCAATTCAGTTTTGTACTCCCTATTATAAACCGATAAAATGATAACCAGTAAAAACAGGAAACCTATAAAAATTACATTCTTCTTGTCAGGTAATAAGATGGTTGTCTTTTCAGACATTGTTATCACTCACCTCGGTCAACTCAATCTATACCAACAGGAGCTAACCACATGACCACCCCCACCCAACCCCAAATCCTCCGCCCCGCCTCCTACGTTTACGGCCAGTGGCACGCCAACGCTGACGGCCAGACCCTGCTGGACGCGGTCTATGGCCGCCCCGTCGCCATCATTTCCAGCGATGGCGTGGACTTTGCCCAGGCGCTCAGCTATGGCCGCGAGGCAGGCGTAAACCTACGCAAACTGACTTTCCACACGCGGGCGCGGATGCTCAAGGCGCTCGGCAATTACCTGATGGAGCGCAAGGAGGACTACTACGCCCTGAACCTGCTGACGGGCGCGACCCGCCGCGACGGCTGGGTGGACATTGAAGGCGGCATCGGCACGCTGTTCAGCTACAGCAGCATGGCCCGCCGCGAACTGCCCGACGAGCGTTTTTTGCCCGATGGCAAGGTGGAAACGCTGGGCAAGGGTGGCACCTTCGTAGCCCGTCACCTGCTGGTGCCCCGTGAGGGCGTGGCGGTGCAAATCAACGCCTACAACTTCCCAGTGTGGGGCATGCTGGAAAAACTCGCGCCCGCCTTTATCGCGGGGATGCCCACACTGGTCAAACCCGCGCCGCAGACCGCGTACCTGGCCGAGCGGGTGGTGCGGGACATCATCGCCTCTGGAATTTTGCCCGAAGGCTCGCTGCAACTGGTCACGGGCGACCCTGGCGACCTGCTGGAGCACCTGACCGAGCAGGACATGGTGGCCTTTACGGGCAGCGCCGCCACCGCCAACAAGCTGAAGGTTCACCCCAACATCATCGCCCGCAGCATTCCGTTTAATGGCGAGGCCGACAGCTTGAATGCCTCGGTGCTGGGCCTGAGCGTGCAGCCCGAAGACCCCGAATTTGCCCTGTTCATCAAGGAAGTGGCCCGCGAAATTACGGGCAAGGCGGGCCAGAAATGCACTGCCATCCGCCGCCCGCTGATTCCGCGCCAGATGGTAGATGTGGTGGTGGCCGCGCTGAAAAAGGAACTCGGCAAGGTAACGCTGGGCGACCCCGCCCGCGACGACGTGCGAATGGGCGCACTGGTCAGCGTGGAGCAGAGATTGCGCGTGCAGGAAACGCTGGAAAAATTGCAGCAGGACGCCGAAATCGTCATTGGCGGCAACCAGTCCGAACTGCTGGGCGGTGACCGCGAGAAGGGGGCCTTCCTTGACCCCACCGTGCTGCTGTGCCGCGACCCGCTGACCGCCAAGGGGCCGCACGAGCTGGAAGCCTTCGGGCCAGTCGCCACGCTGATGCCGTACGACACGCTGGACGACGCCATCAAACTCGCCAAGATGGGGCGTGGCAGCCTCGCCGCCTCTGTCGTCACGCATGACCGCACCGAGGCCACCGAGCTGGTGCTGGGCATTGCCAGTACGCACGGGCGGGTGCTGGTGCTCAACCGTGAGGACGCTAAAGAGAGTACGGGGCATGGTTCACCGCTGCCGCAGCTTCTGCACGGCGGCCCAGGCAGAGCGGGCGGCGGCGCGGAAATGGCGGGCATCGCGGGCGTGAAGCACCACATGAACAAAGTTGCGGTGCAGGCCGACCCCACCACGCTGGCCGCCATTACCCGCGAGCATGTCCCTGGCGCGGCGGTGCAGGAGGACGTAATTCACCCCTTCCGCAAGAACTTTGACCAGATTCAGGTGGGCGACAGCCTGCTGACCCACCGCCGCACCGTCACTGAGGCCGACATCGTCAACTTTGCGGGCCTCACGGGCGACCACTTTTACGCCCATGTGGACGAAATCGGCGCGAAGGAAGGCATCTTCGGCAAGCGGGTGGCGCACGGTTATTTCCTGATTGCCGCCGCCGCTGGGCAGTTCGTGTCGCCCGCGCCTGGGCCAGTGCTGGCGAATTATGGCCTGGAAAACCTGCGTTTCGTGGAGCCCGTCGGCATAGGCGACACCATCCGCACGCGCCTGACCTGCAAGCGCAAAATCCGCAAAGACCTGCGCGTGGGCGAGACGCGCCCGACGGGGTGGTGGAGTGGCACGCCGAGATTCGCAATCAGGACGAGGTTTTGGTGGCGACCTACGACATTCTGACGCTGGTGGAGCGCGGGCGGGACGAGTTTGACCCGATGGAAGAGGCGGAGGGCGAAAGGCAGAAGGCAGAAGGCGCGGGCGCTAAGGCTTGAGCTTTTAGGCGATTTGGCGGATGACAGTCGGAGCCTGAACATCAAACAATCAGGACGTGACTGTTATTGTCTGGAAGGGCCGAGTGCTGTTGGCAAAAGCTCTACGGCACGCGCTCTACGTGAACACAACGGTATTGCCTGGATACCAGAAGTCAATGCACTTTTTGAGTCCCTTATAGCGCAGGGAGATGACTGGTACATGCTCCATCAGGCCGAACGGGGGCAAATAGCCGATGCTCAAGCTCCGGCAGTACTGGACGGTGACCCATTTCAGGCTCTCTGGTACGCCTGGACATATCCCGATTTTGGCGACGACCTCGCTAGTGTTGTGGCGGCCTATCGCCAGCAGGTCGTGTCAGGCGCGATGTCGTTTCCTGATGTGTACTTTCTGTTGCTGCTAGATGAGGAGCAGTTGCGAGAGCGAAAGCAAGGCGACACCACGCGCAGCCGTCGCAACTTTGAACATCATCTGCGCTTGTTGGAGACCCTGCCACGCTACTTTGCGGCTCTGGCAGAGCTTTTGCCGAAGCGAGTGCATGTCATTCAGGCCGAGAGTGTGGATGGGAACCGCCAGCAGATTTTAGATGCTTTGGGCAGCCTGCCTTCTCAACCCATAGACCACCTCGCCGTTTTTGACGAAATAAGCGGCTGGTTGCTGCGGCACGCTCAGAAGAGGTAATACCCAGTACGAAGCCGAGGTGCGCCGCGCCATAGCCCAGGCACCGGCCTGATAAAGCCCCATAATTTTAGCCACAATTTTGACGCTATTTCTGGCTATACTTTTGCCATGCGAAATGTCGGTATCAAGGAGCTGAAAGACCAGGCCAGCGCCATCGTCAACGCGGGCGAGGCCGTGATTATTGAAAAGCACGGGCGGCCTGTGGGCATGTATGTGCCGCTGAGCGCGGAAAAGGGCGACAAGGCCAAAGCTTATGAGGCCGCGCAGGAACTTGAAGGCGTGTTGACGAAAATTGTTGCCAGACACGGCATGACCCCAGCGCAGTGGGACGAGGAACTGGACAGACTGTTCCCGGAGGACAAACAGATTGCGCCTCGTCGTTAATACGAATGTGATTGTGGGCGAATGCCTGCGCGAAAGCGGGCGGGCGCTGCTGACTCATCCTGCGCTGACCCTATACCAGCCGGAATATGCCGCCGCAGAAACCGCCTACGAGGTGCAGCGCCGCCTGACCATCATCACCGAGCGAGGAGTTTGGACAGCCGATGAAGCCGAGGTCATCCGGGAGCGTGTAGCACGACTCTTGCGCTACAGCATCCCGCCTCCATTTACACGCCCTATGAAGCCACCGCCCGCCGCCGCGTGCCGCAAGACCCCAACGATTGGACGCTGGTGGCGGCGGCTCTGTCTCTTGAAGGGGCAGGCATTCTGACCAACGACACCGATTTTCTGGGCTGTGGGTTGCCGACCTGGACGCCGCCCACGCTACGAGCCGAACTGGAAGCATGATCGCCCGCGCCGTCACGTTGCCGTCATGCATTTCCGGCACAATCGCGGCATGAGCAAAAGCATGTGGCCCCTGCTGCTGCTGAGCCTGACAGCTTGCGGCTCCAAAGTGTCCATCGAAGCGGTCACGCAGACGTTGCGAGCAGGGGATTTGGAAATCACCGTCACCTCACCCAAATGGGTCACACCGCAGGAGTTTTATCCACTCAAGGTGAGTTACGCCAACAAGTCCGACAGGGCGGTGGAGTTCTCTGACCCTTTTCACTGCCCCCTGATTTGGAATGTAGAGGACGAAACAAGCGGCAAAGTGTTGGAGCCAAAGAGTAATCATGCCTGTAGAACCGACATGCCGCCTAACAAAGTTCTTGGCCCTGGGGAAAATTACTCGGGCGAGTTCAAGGCTATTATCAGCAAGTATCCCAAGGGGCAATACCGCATCGCGCCTCAGCAATTGCAAATGCAACTGCATAGTTCGCAGCGCGCGCTACAGCCCATCCAGTTCCAGATTCGCTAGCCGGGGCTAAGGCATCTGGCCGATGCGGCGGGGCGGGCGGCTCCGTTACCCTCTGGCCCATGCCCACCGATGCACGCCAGGAATTGCAGGATGGACGCTTTGATTACCGCGAACAGAAGGACGGGCGCGTGGTCGTGACGTGGTACGGGCGGCCCGTGACCACGCTGGCCGGTCAGGAGGCCCAGCGGTTTCTGGCAAAAATAGCTGACTTGGACGACCACGCCACGCAACTGGTGATGGCGCGGGTCACGGGAAATTTCAAGCGCGGCAACGAGAAAGGGCGCTGAGTGGCTTCCAGTCACCATGCTGTGGCTCGGACACCTTTCCTGGTGCCGTCTCGGAGCAGTCGGCAGACTTTGTCCTGGCACGCCGGAGAAGTATTGGCGTTAATCTAGGTTGGGCAAGGGTTCACACGCAGGGCTGCTGCGTGGTTCTAGACTGTCAGGTACGGAGGATTTTATACATGACTAAAAACGATGCAATGGGTGGTATGGATCAGACCCGGATGGCGACTGGCGCTGCGGGTGGCGCACTTGTTCTGATGGGCCTCAAGAAGCGCGGTGTGCTCGGGCTGCTGATGGCTGGTGCTGGCGGCTACCTGGCTTACAAGGCCGCGACCGGCAACGACCCCGTGATGGCTGCGGCTGGCCTGGGCGGGGGCAGTGTGGCCTCCAAGCCTATTTTCGTCGAGCACAGCGTGGTTATCGACCGCCCGGCGCAGGCCGTGTACGCCTACTGGCGCAAGCTCGAAAACCTGCCCCACATCATGAGCCACCTGGAAAGCGTCACGGCCCTCGACGACAAGCGCAGCCGCTGGGTCGCTAAGGCCCCACTGGGCACCCACGTCGAGTGGGAAGCCGAGATCGTCAACGACAAGCCCGGCGAACGCATCGGCTGGCACAGCCTTCCCGGCGCCACCGTGGACAATGCGGGCAGCGTGCAGTTCGAGAGCCTCGACGGAGGCAAGTGCCGCGTGCATGTGGCCCTCAGCTACCGTCCGCCCGCTGGTCCCCTCGGCGCAGCCGTCGCCAAGCTGTTCGGCGAGGAACCCAGCCAGCAGATCGCCGAAGACCTTCAGAAGTTCAAGTCGGCCTTTGAAAGCGCTAACCCGGTCGGCTAAGCCACACCAGAGTCTCTGAACAGCTCAAAAGAAGAAGGAAGAAGGTGGCCTGTCGGTAGGCCACCTTCTTCTTTTTGAGCTACGACCTGAAATTTACCAGCTCAGGTCGTAGTCGGTAATCCGGCTGGGCTGCGTGACTGCTGTGCCGACCACATAATTCCATCCTGCCTTGAGGCCCACGAGCGATGCCAGCCCGCCGCTGCTTCTGGCGTAGGCAAGGTACTTGTTGTTGTTGGCGGTGCGCGTTTCGCCCAGGTCATATTTGCCGTTCCCGTTGGCGTCTATGTAGGCGATGACCTGATACAGCCCGTCGGCGGGGCTAGGGGGATAATCCACGCTGAATTTTTTTCCATCGGGACTATTGATGGCGATCTGGCCCGTAGCCGTATTGACCACGCCGCCGAGATTGACGCCCACGACGGCCATTTTAAGCGTGCCGCTGGGCTGCGTTCCCGAAATGGTGCCGCTCACATCGTAATTTCTGGGCGTGCCACCGATCCCACACGCAGCGAGCATCAGGGGCAGCAGACCGATCAAAACTAATTTTTTCATACCCTCAATCTGGCCCGTACTCATGAACGGTTACTGTGGTGGCTCTCCGTATCGTCTGAGTTTTTGCTGCTCTCTTCATCGCGCTCGGCAACCGTGAGCGAGCGTAAAGTCGCGCCCTGGTGCCAGCCGAATTGTGGTTCGCGCAGGCCCAGCACCTCGGCAATGGCCTGCGCCTGACTCTGTTCAGGTTCGCCTTCGAGTTTGAACAGTAGAAATTTACGGCCCCCCGGCGCAACCCGGATAAACAGGTCTTCGCCGATTTCGAGCTGCTGGGTGCGTTCCAGGCGGGCGGCCCGCTCCTGGGCGTGTCTGACGGCGTCACGGATGGCGACAGTGACCGTTGGTGGGATCATGGGTGCTCCTGTAGGACGGGGGTTTTCAGGCCGCTCAGCAGCATCTCGGCAAAGCTGTCGGCCACGTTCCGTGGGGTCAGCAGGCCACCGGGGTGATACCAGGTATAGGTCCAGTTGACCGCCGAGAGAATCAGGTTGGAAGCCATTCGGACGTCCAGGCCCGGACTGAAGACCCCTTCCCGGATGCCCTGCGTAATCAGTTCGCGGTAAAAATTATCGATGGTGTCGCGCCAGTGGGTCACTTTCCGGTAG
>JAGLBK010000055.1:10090-13594 GCA_018260275.1 Deinococcus sp. | reverse complement strand
GCCAGTGGTGGGAAGCGCACGAGGCCTGGGAAGAGGTCTGGGCCAGGTCGGGCGGCCAGGAGCGCCACTTCGTGCAGGCGCTGATCCTGCTGGCCGCCGCGCTGCACAAACGCTGGCACCACGGCAGCCTGACGCACCGCAACTACGATAAGGCGCTGCGCTATCTGGCACAGTTGCCCACCGAATATGATGGAGTGAATCTTGAGCAGCTGCGGGCCGACGTGTGGCAGGCCCTCGAACATGAAAACCGCTGGCCCCGACTGCCCCTTTAAGCCCGGCAGACGTTGCTGGCTGACGCGCCAGCCAGGGAACGCGCCCAGCGAATGCACAGAGTTGATGCAGAGTTCACACGCCGGGGTTTGTTATTTTGAGTAAGCAATCTAAATGCAATGGCTAGACCCGTTAGGAGAATACAGATGGAACGAATTGGACTTTTTATTGATGGCGCAAATGTTTACGCGGCGGCCAAACGCCTGGGCTGGAACTTCGACCACCGCAAGATTCTGGATCATTTTGCAGCGTTCGGGCAGCTCTACAACGCCTTTTATTACACCGCCGTGCCTGCGCCGATGGACGATAAGCAAAAGCGCTTTATCGACGCGCTAACCTATATGGGCTACACCGTGCGGACCCGCGTGCTCCGCGAAGTGACCAACGAAAACGGCGACACCTACCGCCACGCCAACCTCAGTATCGATCTGGTGACTGACCTGCTGATGACCGGCGACCGGTACGACGTAGCCGTACTCCTGACCGGCGACGGCGATTTCGAGCGCCCCGTCGAGGTGCTGCGGGCACGCGGCAAGCGGATCGTCGTGGCGAGCATTCCTGAGATGACCAGCTACGAACTGCGCAACGCCGCCGACCAGTACGTGGACCTCAAAGACATCCGCAGCGAGGTCGAGCGCCCCGGCTACCACATGCCCAGCGAGGCACGCCCTGACCGCACGGGCGAGGCGCGGCCCTTCTATACCCTGGCGTCCCTAGGCGAAGCCAATGACCACTGAGCGCCCTGCCCCTGCGGTGCAAGCAGCCCCGCTCAGTACGCTGCCGATTGCCCTGGACGCCGTGGGGGGTGACTTTGGGGCCGCGCCGAATGTCGAGGGCGCAGTCGAAGCCGCCCGCGCCGGAGTCAGCGTGCTGCTGGTCGGTGACCGGGTCAAACTGCATGCCGAACTGGGCAAACACACCGGCAGCAGCGCCCTGCCCATAGATGTGGTCGATGCGCCTGACGTGATTGGCATGAATGAACACGCCACCGATGTGCGTAGTCGCCCGCAGGCCAGCATCAATGTGTGTACCCGGCTGGTCAAGGAGGGGCAGGCCGCCGCCGCCGTCAGCATGGGCCATAGCGGCGCAACAATGGCCTCGGCGCTGCTGACCCTGGGACGGATCAAGGGTGTGGAACGCCCGGCCATCCTGACCCATCTGCCTGCACAGGGCGGCTTTACCACGCTGCTCGACGCGGGGGCCAATGCCGACGTGCGGCCCGCCTATCTGGCGCAGTGGGCACAACTGGCGACCGTGTACCTGAAGGTGCTGGAAAACCGAGAGAACCCCACCGTGGGCCTGCTGAGCATTGGCGAGGAAGACCACAAGGGCAGTCAGCTGGTGCTCGAAGCCCACACGCTGCTGCGGCAGTTGCACGGCCAGGGCATCAACTTTTACGGCAACGTCGAGGGCCGCGACATCTTCAAGGGCACCACCGATATCGTCGTCACTGACGGCTTTACCGGCAATGTGGTGCTCAAACTGGCCGAGGGTGAGGCCAAAGTCCTCTTCAGCTGGGTGCGGGAAGCGCTGAAAAGCGACCTGAAAAGCAAACTGGGCGGCCTCCTGGCCCGCGACGCGCTGCGGGGTCTGGCCGAACGGATGGACCCCAGCACCTACGGCGCGAGCATTCTGCTAGGCGTGCGGGGTCTGACCTTCATCGGCCACGGCAGCGCCGACGCCAGGGCGGTCAAAAATGCACTGCTCCGCGCCGAACGTGCCCATGAGGGCAGCCTGGTCAAGCGGCTGGAAGCGGCGTTTGCCGACCGACAGGCTTAACTACGCCGAGGCTGACTTGATGGCATAACCCAAACAGCCGATCTTCCCTTTCTTCCCGCCTGGACATCCTTTTTGCCATTCCGGGTTCGCCTGGGCTGTCAAAAGACAAACCTAGTTTTCCCTGGAACAGCGGGCGGCCGTGACATACTAGCGGCATGTGGGAAGAGTTCCAGATTCAAATTGTCAAACCTGTCGTCTGGCTCAAGCTTGGGCTGGATATCCTCGTTGCCTACGCGCTCTACCGCTTTGGGCGACTGCTGCTGCGGACACTCGAACCACATATCGATCACCGCCTGATGACCGCCCTCAAGTGGATCTGGACAGCCGTGGTGATCGTCAGTCTGCTGGCGGTCGCCACCCACGCCATCTACATGCCCAGTGCCGGGTTCCTGTTCGACCTCGGGCAGGATATTTTCAACGGTCTGCGCAACAGTTCCGGCCAGGCCATAGTGATTATCGCGCTGGCCCTGATCGCCTGGAACCTGGTCGGGTCGATCAGCCGCCGCATCATTCCGGACGACGACTTCACGCGCCGCACGGTCAGAATTCAGACGCTCAAGGGTGTGGTCGAGAGCACCCTCAAAGTCACCATCGTCGTGGTCGGTCTCATCGAGGGACTTCAGGCGCTGGGGGTCAATGCGACCGGGCTGCTGGCCGGGGTCTCGGTGCTGGGCATCGCGGTGGGCTTCGGCGCACAGAATCTGGTCAAGGACGTATTCAACGGGTTTTTTATCCTGCTGGAAGACCAGTACGGCGTCGGGGACGTCATCACGGTCAACACCGGGCAGCTCTCGGGCAACGTCGAGCGCGTCAACCTGCGCGTCACGGCGCTGCGGGCACTCGACGGCACGGTACATATCGTGCCCAACGGCCAGATCAACACGGTCAGCGTGAGCAGCAAGGACTGGTCGCGGGTCGTCGCCGAGGTGGACGTGACTTACAACGCCAATATCAATTCGGCGCTGAAGGTGCTCGAAGGTGTCAGCCAGGAAATCTACCAGGACGCCGAATGGCAGCACTTTTTTCTCGACGAACCGGAAATCCAGGGCGTCACCCAGCTGGCCCCCGACGGCGTGACCCTGCGCGCCCTGTTCAAGGTGCAGCCCAAGAGTCAGTACGCCATCGGGCGCGAATTCAACCGGCGCATCAAGATCGCTATGGATCAGGCCGGAATCGAAATTCCTTCGCCCCAGCGCAACCTGAGTTTCGGGACCAGCCCGCTGGAAATCAAACTGGTGCGGGAACCCGCGCAGGCGGCAGCCCCAGCCGGTGCGGCGGGGCCAGACCAGCAGGACCGCCTGCATTCACCGGTCAAGTCCTCCCTGAGCCGTGCCCCCGAAGAAGGCGAACTGAACTCGGACTGACAAGCGCCAGCCCGCTTTATACGGATTCCGTCCAATTCCCCCATATCCGGAACGGCACCGGATACGGGTCCATTTCCCGAAATCTGTCCTT
>JAGLBK010000055.1:0-10080 GCA_018260275.1 Deinococcus sp. | reverse complement strand
GGGGATTCAATCGGAATCGGTATCAGGTCAAAAAGTCCAGCAGCGCCCGCGTAAAGTCGTGGGCGTTGTCCAGATTGGCCAGGTGGGCAGCGTCAGGAATGATCTTCAGTTCGCCGCGCCCGGCCTCGACCAGCTTGCGGGCTTCGTCGAGTGGCGTGATCTCGTCGTGTTCCCCGACCAGCACCAGCAGAGGCACGTTTAATTTCTTCAGCACGTCGAAACTTTCAGGCCGCTCGGCCATCGCCTCCAGCGCCGCCGCGATACCCTCCCGCGAAGCCGCTTCCATCATGGGTAAAATCCGTTCATAGGTCGCGGGCGAATGCTCTTTTTGCGCGGCCTCCAGAATAAATTCGCGGCCCTCTGCGCGTACCCGCCCGGCCTGCGAACGGCGGTCTTTCTGCTTCTCCTCATCATCGGCAGCGGCGCTCGTATCGGCCAGCACCACCCGCCCGAAGCGCTCCGGGGCCAGCCTGAGCAGGGCCAGCGCGAGGTAGCCCCCCATGCTCAGGCCGACCAGACTGACCGGTTCCGCCGGAAGCAATTCGAGCAGCTGCGCCGCCGTGTCTGCCAGGCTGCTCATGTGGCCGGATGTTCCTCCAAAGCCTGGAAGGTGCGGCACGATCACGTTCCGGCCCGTTTCCTGAAGGGCATTTTCCTGGGCAGACCACATGGCCCCGGAAAGCGGGTAGGCGTGCAGCATCAGGACGGTCTGGGGCTTCGGCTCGGTCATGTCAGCGAGTGTACCCTCGGTTCCGGCAACACACTCCCCTGCCCAAAGCTTTGCATAAGAAAAGCCCTGCCAGACCAGCACTCTGCCGCTTGGGCCACTGCTCTGGCCCTGAGACGGCGTCAGGCTTTTGTGAAGGCTAGCTACGTAAGCTGAGTCCACATGACAGTCCTGATCGCTCTGGCCTGGCTGGGGGTGCTCTATGCCCTGTACCGGCTACTGCCTCCACTCTTTCCCTACGGCCTGGCGCTGACTCTCCTGGGGCTGTTGAATGTTCTGCCCGTGCTGGGTAATCTGCTGACCGATCTGACCAGAATGTCCATGTGGGCCTGGGCAGGTGCTGGTGTTTTACTGATGGGCCTCTTCGCCTTTGCCCGCCCCCTGTTTTTCGGTGTGGCGCTCATCATAGTGCTTCATTTCACTGGTGGTCTGCTGCCCTTTCAGGCCCTGGCGAACGGGGTCAACGGTCTGGGGCACCGGACCCTTACGGCCCGTTTTCTGTGCCCGGTCGCCGTCCGGCAGGACACCGCCCGTGTCTACCGGGTTACCCATACCGGAACATCACTGAGCACGCTGATTCTGGCCGGGACCAACGACGCGGGCGCACCGACCCTCTGCGGCAGCACACTGGAGCATTTTCCGGTACTGACCACGTTCGACGTCAACCCCCATCAACGGCTGAATTTTGATAAGGCCGGGGCCATGGACCACTATATAGAGCACCCCGAGCTGCGGCAGGGCCACTGGGACGGGCACGGCAATGTGGGATTTATTCCTTCACTGCGCGGCACGAACTACCGCTTTCCGGTCCGCATAGACGCCGCGTACCTGTCCCTGCCGACCGGCACTTTCGCAGCAGAACAGTTGCAGATCACTCTGGTACGGTGATGGCCTCAGCAGGCGCTGATCCCGGATTGAACTTTACTTTGCGTATCCGGAAAACCAGTTGCTGACCGGCCCAGCACTGCTGCGACTCAAGTCGGTTGCGCCATCGGCCAGGAAGCGGCCTGGACAAAACAGGGGAACTGTTCCCGCCCCCTCTAGACAAAAACCGGCCTGCTCCAAGACAGACCGGTTGCGCCGCATATTCCGTTCAGCGCAGCTGGAAGGCGTTGCGGTGAATGATGCTCTTGAGTTCCTTGAGGGCAGCCTGGGCCTCGCTGGACGTTCCCAGCGACTGCTCACGAATCGCTCCCGGAATGTGGGCAGGCTGTCCGATCCCCTGTGGCCCGACCCCCGTGGTGTAGGTCTCGCCCACCGGATAGACCTGCGTTTCGCCGGGCAGAGGCAGTGCGCCACACGCCGTGAAGTTGTCGCCGGGCAACGTGCCGTTCAGGAAGTAATTGACGACCGGATAATCCACGCACTCGGTGCCGTAAGGAAAAGCGGTGTGTTCGCCTTCATTGTCCACGAACAGCATTTTGGCCCCCGGCAGTGATTTCCAGGCGCTGAAGGCCCCTTCACGGGGAGTGGCCGGGTCGTCTTCGTTGGTGAGCATTAGAATGGGGGGCAGGTTGGACGGTGTCGCGGGCTTGGTCGTGGTCGGCCCACTCCAGTACATGCACGGCGTTTCGGTAAAGCTGCCGCCGATCAGTGGATGGGCCACGGCTTCCTGGTTACCAAAGTTGATCCAGTACTGCGGGTCCTGGGTCCAGGGCGTGTCATTGCACGGCACGACGTTGAACACCGCGTCGGACGGGTTTTTCGTGACGGGAGTGGTGTCCTCGTTGACGATGCTGAAATAGGTCTCGGCCAGCGGATAGGCAATTTCTTTGGCCGCCTTGTTCGTATCGGCGTCCTGAGCAAAGGTGTAATCGGCAAACAGGGCTTCCAGATCAGCCGCGTCGGTCAGGTCTGGGTGCTGTTTCAGCAGGATACTTACGCCACGGGCGGCCACCAGTTGAACCGGAACAGTAGTAATGCCGTCGTCCGTATAAAGCGAACTGACCAGATTGTCGCCGCTGTACTGCTGCAGGGCCAGTTTCAGGTCGGGCTGGAAACTGTCGTAGACCCCGTACACGGCCTCTTTGGTGGTGCCCAGCCCATACAGATCGTCGTGCCGGGCCGCGTAATAGAGCGCCACGTCACGGAAATCGCGTTCAAACCCCAGTGGCTGGAGGTTAAAGGAATCCTGCATGGTCTTGTCGAACGCGGTATTGCCGTCGAGCAGCATGCGCCCGGTATGGCTGGGGAACAGCTTGGCGTACCAGGCGCCGAGCCAAGTTCCATACGAATAACCGATGTAATTCAGCTTGCTGTCCCCCATCAACTGACGGGCCAGATCAAGGTCACGCGCCGTCTGGTCAGTATTGACGTAAGGTGCGAAGGGGCTTTTCTTGCAGGCGTCGGCTACCAGCTTGGCGTTCCGGAGCATGGCGTCAATATTTTTCTGGCTCCGGTCGGTGCTCTGGTAGTGCTCGGGACTGAGCTCCACACTGCTCCCACAACTGATCTCGCTGCTGTCGCCCACACCACGCGGAGAAAATCCGATCATGTCGTACTGGTCACTGAGCTGTTTGAAGGCCGCGCCCGACTTGGTCGAGGGGTCCGCCCCGTTCCAGATAGCCCCGAAAATCAGACCGAAACGCAGCCCATCGCCCCCCGGTCCCCCCGGGTTGAAAAAGATGGCTCCCTGCCGCTTGGCCGCCGTTCCAGCCGTGACCCGCAGCAGACTGATGCTGGCCGTGCCGTGCGAGGGATTGTTCCAGTCCATCGGCACCTTGAGATCGGTACACTGCACGCGACTGCCCAGGGCCGCCTGAAGCTTATTGTGAATCAGAGAGGCGTCGCAGCTTCCCCAGTTCAGCGCCTGAGTCTGGAATCCCTTGAGGGCGTCGGCATTCGCCTGGGCCACCGTGCCAGTGGCAGTAGCAGTACGCGGCGTATTGCTCTGTCCACATCCACTGAGCAGGGAAGTGATCGTCAGCAAACCACCGGCCAGCAACAGATTATTTTTCATACTGCAGTCTAATCAAAGACTCAGCTCAGGTACAGGCCCGGTGCAGTGTGATCTAGGCTGCTTCAGCGCTGAGTCGGGGGATGCAGGTCGCGGATAGCCGGACGCGAAAGCTCTGGCTCGGTCACTAGCAGATCGACCGCCGCTGCACCTGGGTTCCGGATCGCCAGCTGCCTGGCCTCGGCATAGGAAAGCGGACGCTCGGCAGCGAAGGCCAGCAGGCGGGTCGCGCCTTCTCCAAGCTGACGGGCCGCTACAGAGATGACCACGGCAGTCCCCGCCTTCACAGGCACAGCTCTGCGGCTGATCGTCAGCGGGCGGAATAGTCCCTGAGCGTCACAGGCGAGCAAGGTGACATAACCGTCGCGTTTGCTCTGAAGCCCCAGAGTAATAGAGTCCGGCAGCAGAACCTTGACTGGTCCCGGATGAACAGAGACAGGCCGCACTATCCAGAGCCGCACCTCCTGTACGCTTGTCTGCTCCACTGCCCCCACTGAACTGGACTGCTGCGGCGCAGGAACTGCCGGAGCCTGACTTGCCTGGGCCTGCGCCGCCTGAACTGGCAAGCCACTTTTACCCTGTGCCTGAGCCGTTCCCAGACTGAGCAACAGGAACACGAGGAGAAGTTTCATGAGTGACATTTTGCAAGCTGGAAATGACGGAAAGCTGAAGAGACTGTCCCAGCTGCCCTCAGCAAAATTCAGGACCACACCAAAGAAAAAACCCCCTCTGAGAGGGAGTTAAGTGGTAGAACCGAGGGGATTTGAACCCCTGACCCCTACAGTGTCAATGTAGTGCTCTACCCCTGAGCTACGGTTCTGTAGGGTAAAAAGTTTGGAGGCGCTGACCGGACTCGAACCGGTGGTGGAGGTTTTGCAGACCTCTGCCTTACCACTTGGCTACAGCGCCGCTACCAGAACAACCCACGCGGTCTTTGCTGTCCCTTGCGGGGGCTGGATAGGTCTTTCCTCGCCAGCGGAAGGAATAGTAGCACGCTCACACTGAGCTGTAAACCCTTGTAGCCTTAGCTTCCACTTGCGCGGCGCAACGGCAGCAGGACAACAATTCAACGAACGATAAAGCTCTAAACTCTGGTGCATGAGTGCGCCCGCGACCCCTGCTCCAGTTATGGCTGTTAACGAGCCTGTCACCACCACCAACCAGGAAGAGCGTTACCGGTACAAATTCGGGCAAGAAGGCATCACGTTCGACGATGTCCTGCTTCAGCCCCGGCACTCGCTGGTGCTTCCCCACGAAGTCACTGTCCGCGCCCAGCTGACGCGGCGTATTCAGCTCAACATCCCGTTTATTTCGGCGGCTATGGATACCGTGACCGAAACCAGCATGGCCGTGGCAATGGCCCGTGAAGGCGGCATCGGCGTGCTGCACAAGAACATGACCATCGAGGCGCAGGCCGAAATGGTGCGTAAGGTCAAGCGCAGTGAAAGCGGCATGATCGTAGACCCGATCACCCTGCCGCCTACCGCCACCGTGGGCGACGCCGACCGTCTGATGGCCGAATATAAGATCAGCGGGGTGCCGATCACTGACCCGGCGGGCCGACTGCTGGGCATTATTACCAACCGCGACATGCGCTTTGTAGATGACTTGAACACAGCCATCGGCGACGTGATGACCTGTGAAAATTTGGTAACGGTGCCGGTGGGAACTAATCTGGAACAGGCCCACGAGATGTTCCGGCGTAACCGCATCGAGAAACTGCTGGTGACCGATGAGCAAGGCATGTTGCGCGGCCTGATTACGGTCAAGGACCTGACCAAGCGGGTGAAATACCCCAACGCCGCCAAGGACGATCTGGGTCGCCTGCGGGTCGCCGCCGCTATCGGGGTCAGCGCCGAGCTGATGGAGCGCACCGCCGCACTGGTGGCTGCTGGCGTGGATGTGCTGGTGCTCGATTCGGCACACGGTCACAGCCAGGGAATTCTGAACGCCCTGAGCCGGGTCAAGGAAAACTTTGATATAGACGTGATCGCCGGAAACGTGGCAACCCGCGCCGGGGCACGCGACCTGATTGCGGCGGGGGCAGACGCCGTCAAGGTCGGCATCGGCCCCGGCTCGATCTGCACGACCCGTGTGGTTACGGGCGTAGGCGTGCCCCAGATCACAGCCATCTTCGAGGCGAGCGCCGCCGCGATGGAAGCGGGTATTCCGGTTATCGCCGACGGCGGCATCAAGCAAACGGGCGACGTACCCAAGGCGCTGGCTGCCGGGGCCAACGTGGTCATGATGGGTTCGATGCTGGCCGGAACCGACGAAGCCCCTGGCGAGACCATTTTGCGCGATGGCCGCCGCTACAAGAGCTACCGGGGCATGGGCAGTCTGGGGGCCATGGATCAGGGCAGCGCCGACCGCTACTTTCAGGGTGGCAGCCGCAAATTCGTGCCCGAGGGCATTGAGGGCATCGTGGCGTACAAGGGCACGGCGGGCGAGGTGCTGTACCAGTTCGTCGGGGGCCTGAAATCCAGCATGGGCTACTGCGGCGCGGGCGACCTGCAAACCCTGCGCGACACTGCCCAGTTCGTGCGGATTACCGGGGCCAGCCTGATCGAAAGCCACCCGCACGGCGTGACGATTACCAAGGAAGCCCCCAACTACGGCGGACGCTGAGCTGTAGATGGCAGTGGAAACCCCCGGTCGAAATGCCGGGGGCTTGCGGTTTGCTGAAAACTACAAAATTACATTTCCATGCGCGTTTTCAGGAAGTTGGTCATGACCGCGCCGCGCTTGTAGAACGGGTTGTCCATGATTTTGATGTAAAGCGGGATGGTGGTCTTTGGCCCCTGAATTACGGTTTCTTCGAGGGCGCGTTTCATGCGGGCCACGGCCTTGTCGCGGTCTTCGTGCCACACGATGAGCTTGCCGATCAGGCTGTCGTAGTGGGGCGGAATGCTGTAGCCGCTGTACACATGGGTATCGACCCGCACGCCCGCGCCACCCGAAAAATGCACGTCGTCGATTTTGCCTGCTGCGGGTCGGAAATCCTTGTCGGGGTCCTCGGCGTTGATGCGGCACTCGATGGCGTGGCCGCGCAGAATCACGTCTTCCTGCTGGATGTTCAGGCCCATTCCGGCGGCGATTTCGATTTGCAACCTGACCAGATCGAGGCTGCTAATCATCTCAGAGACGCAGTGCTCGACCTGAATGCGGGTGTTCATCTCCATGAAGTAGTAGTTGCCATCGCGGTCCATGATGAATTCCAGCGTGCCCGCCCCGGCGTAGTTCACGAATTTGGCGAGGCGCACCCCGGCGTCCAGAATCTCCTGGCGCAGCGACTGGGGCAGGCTGCTGGGCGCTTCCTCGATGAGTTTCTGGTTGCGGCGCTGAATGCTGCAATCGCGCTCACCAACGTGAATGACGTGGCCTTTGCCGTCGCCCATGACCTGCACTTCGATGTGCCGGAACTCCTCCAGGAACTTTTCCATGATGATGGCGGGGTCGCCGAAGTACAGCCGCGCCTCTTCCTGGGCCTGATTAAAGCCTTTTTGCAGCTCTTCTTGGGTGCGAATGACCTTCTGACCGCGTCCGCCGCCGCCCGCCGACGCCTTGAGCAGCACCGGGTAGCCGATTTGCTTGGCGGCCAGCAAAGCCGCGTCCACATCTTGTAGCACGCCAGTTCCGGGTACGGTAGGCACGTTACTCTGCGCGGCGATGTCGCGCCCGCCCGCTTTGCTGCCCAGCGCCCGCATACTTTCGGGAGTCGGGCCGATAAAGACGATGCCGTGGTCACGGCACATCTCGGCAAAGTCGGGGTTTTCGGCCATGAAGCCGTAGCCGGGGTGAATAGCCTGTGCGCCGGTCATCAGGGCCGCCGAGAGGATATTGGGGATATTCAGGTAACTCTGGTTGCTGGCGGGCGGCCCCACGCAGACCGATTCGTCGGCCAGCAGCACCGGTAGGCTTTTTTCGTCGGCGGTGGAGTAGACCACCACGGTCTTGATGCCCATTTCGCGGGCGGTGCGAATGACGCGCAGGGCGATTTCGCCCCGGTTGGCGATGAGGATTTTCTTGAACATTTTTGCCTCCGGCTGGGAGGGTTCTTTTGCCTTATAGACAGAATGGGGTTTACTCCGTCGCCCCCTCACCCCTTGCTACGCAAGGCCCTCTCCCGCAGGGGGCGAGGGTCAAAAAGCATTTACTCAATCATAAACAGCGTCTGGCCGTATTCCACTGGCTCGGCGTTCTTGACCAGAATTTCGCGCACCACGCCGCCCACTTCGGCTTCGATCTCGTTCATCAGCTTCATGGCCTCGATGATGCACAGCACCTGCCCGGCGCTGACCGTGTCGCCGACCTTGACGTAAGGCCCGGCTTCGGGGCTGCTGGACGCGTAGAAGGTGCCCACGATGGGGGCCTTGACCGGCGTGCCCTTGGCGGCGGGCTTGGCTTCGGGAGCTGGGGCCGGGGCATTCGCGGGGGCTTCGGCGGGCTTGCTGGGGGCAGTCGCTGAAGCGGTCGCCGGAGCGCTAGCGGCTGCACTGGCGGCTGCGGGAGCCGCTGCTGACGCCGGGGCTGGAGCAGGCGCGGGCGCATACAGGGGCGCGGGGGCCGCAAACGCTGCCGGGGCGGGAGCCGCGAACTGCTGTGGGCCGCGCTTGAGTTCCAGGGCAAAGCTGCCGGTGGTCAGGTTGAACTCGCGTACATCGGCGCTGGTGAGCGCTTCGAGAATCTGTTTCAGGTCTTCCGGGTTCATGGCCCCTCCTTGCTGAATTGAACTGCCCTACATGATGCCGCGCGGGCAACCATTCGGGGTGTTACCGTCTGCTTTACGATGGTCTGTCTGAACGCAGTCTAATATGAAATGTCGCTTTCGTCACAAGTCGGCACAAAAAACCGCCCCCGAAGACAGCTTCGGCAGGCGGCTCAGGCGGTCGCCAGGATTCAGGCGCGGCTGAGGTACATTCCGGTGCGGGTATCCACCTTGATTTCGATGTCCTGCTCGACGAACAGGGGCACCTGCACGGTCGCGCCGGTTTCGAGCTTGGCGGGCTTGGTGCCGCCGGAAACAGTGTCGCCGCGCACGCCGGGGTCGGTTTCGACGATCTTGAGGATGACCTGGTTGGGCAGGGTGAGGCTCAGGGGCTTTTCGCCGTACATCGCCACTTCGACCTCGGTGTTTTCCTTCATGAACTTGGCGGCGTCACCGACGATGTTCTTGCCAAGGTGCACCTGATCGAAGGTATCCATGTCCATGAACACGTAGTCGTCGCCGTCGGGGTAGAGGTACTGCATCTTCTTGCCCTCGACGTAGATGTCCTGCAACTTTTCGGTGCTGTTGAAGGTACGGTCGACGATGCTGCCCGATTCCATGTTGCGGAACTTGGTGACCACTTTCGCGCCGCCGCGCCCCATCTTGAGGTGCGAGTAGTCGAGGCATTCCCACAGTCCGCCGTCCATTTCCACTTTGGTGCCGTTACGCAGTTCGGTTACGCTGATCATGTTTCTCCTTAGATTCCTGCTGTGATTTGGGGGCCGGGGCCGCCTCCGCCTGGCTACCACGAGGGGAGCTGACGCGGGGGGCCGCAATCGGCAACGCTCACCAGTTTAGCAGAGGCGGCGGGCCAGGCGTGAAATCATGCGGCATGCCCGTGACCCTGTCCGTATTGCCCGGCGAATTCGCCGTTTCCCGCCTGCCTGCTTCTGGGCTGGCTGCCACTGGTCTGCCCGCTTCCGGGCTGCCTGCTGATGCCACGCCGCCTACCTGGGCCATGCAGGGAGACTTCTGGACGGTCAGCCGCACCCCCGACGAACTCTCGGTGCTGTGCCGCGCGGAGTTCGTGCCGGAGGGCGTGCCAACCCAGAAGGGCTGGTCGGCCCTGAAACTGCACGGCCCCTTCGACTTTGCGCTGACCGGCATTCTGCTGAGCGTGCTGGAACCGCTGGCCGCCGCCCGCATCGGCATTTTTGCGGTTTCGACCTTCGATACCGACTATGTGCTGGTGCCGGGCGAACACCTCGGCGCGGCGCAGCAAGTTCTGCGGGATGCCGGACACCAGATGTTGCCCTGAGCTTCCCGCAACTTTTCCTGCGCCTTTTGAGGGACGCCCGCGCCTCAGCAGCGGCGTACATTTCGTCGCATGATGGGAGCGATGGGAACACGCGAGGAACTTCAGGCGGTGCGGCGCGAGGGACCGTTTTCCGATCTGCTGGAAGCGCGGACTTACCTGACGACCCTGTACGTTTTTCTCAGTTTGCCCGCGGGGGCGGCCATCTGGGTTCTGCTGCTCGGCGGCGTGGTGGTCAGTCTGCTGACCCTGCCGCTGGTGGTCGGCGCGCCGCTGCTGCTGGGGGTGCTGTGGCTGGTCGGGGCGCTGGCCGAGGTACAGCGCACCCTGGCCGGGCTGCTGGGGCTGGAATTTCTGCGTCCGGCCCTGCCCCC
>JAGLBK010000054.1 GCA_018260275.1 Deinococcus sp. | reverse complement strand
ACGTGGACGAGTCGCTGCTGGACTTCACCAAAAAGGTGATTGGGCTGCGTAAGGCCCACCCCAGCCTGCACCGCCGCAAGTTCTTCAGCGGGCGCACCATTCGCGGCGAGGACGTGCGCGACATCGTGTGGCTGCGCTTCGACGGGCAGGCCATGACCGACGACGACTGGAACAACCACCAGACCCAGAGCCTGGGCATGTTCCTGGACGGCGAGGGCCTGGACGACGTGGACGCCACTGGCCTGCCCCTCAAGGACGATGACCTGCTGCTGCTGCTGAGCAGTTCGTACATCGACCTGCCCTTCCGCCTGCCCGATTTCGACAGTTGCGGCGAGTGGGAGCTGCTGCTGGACACCACCGACGACGCGGCGCAGGAAACGGTCAAGAGTGGTGAGGAAACCACCCTGAAAGGCCGCAGCGTGAAGCTGTACCGGTGCAAGCGGGGCTAAACTGCCTACAGCTATGCCGCAGCGCTACGTGCAAAAGTTACCCCGCGAAAAACGAATCAGCCCCTACTGGAAAACGGTGGGGCTTTTTCTGCTTTGCGCTGGATGCTACTGGAGCATGACCACCACAGTTCCCACCGGGCCAGGGTCAACGCTCTGGCCTTATGCCCAGGCCGATTTGCGGCAGCTTGGCCTGAATCCCGAACAGGAGCGGGCCGAAGTCACCCAAGTCGGTATGGACGGTCAGGGAAACAAAACCGATGCGCTGTATCTGGTGCGTGGAGTCAATACCCACCTGTCTGTCCCAGTTTCCTGGCGTGATGAAGGCAAACCAGCCTTACCGGAAGGCTACTGGCGAACTCGTAGTAAGGCGCATGGTCTGAACTGCCCCGAAAAACTGGCCGCGCTGATGGTCTTTCCACAGGATGTCCAGACGGCGCAGCTGACCTGGGCCGACACGACCTCTACTCCCCCAAAGCAAGCCGCAATGACGGTCTGGCGGCAAAAACCCGGCACTCTGCCCACGCCCGCAAAATCGGTGCTGTGTGTGGAGTCTTCCCGCCGTTGATTCTTCATTTCACCTTCATCCTGACGGCGGCTTGATGCGCTGTCAGCTAAGTTAAACCGTTTGCCGCTACCCCCTTTACGGTGCAGGCGGCCCAAGGAACCATGATGCAGCCATCCCTGACCACCCAACAGCAATCCGACGCCCTCGCCAGCCGCCTCGGCGCTCACCCCCTGCCAGACGGGAGCGGAACACGCTTTCGCCTCTGGACCTCCACCGCCAGAACCGTCGCCGTGCGCGTGGACGGCACTGACCACGACATGCAGTCACAGGGCGGCGGGATTTACGAACTGGTTTTGCCCGTGCAGCCCGGAGCGCGGTACAAATTCGTGCTGGACGGTGCGGCGTGGCCCGACCCCTACGCCCGCTTTCTGCCGGACGGCGTCCACGGTGAGGCCGAGGTCATGAATCTGCACCAGTACCAGTGGCAAAACACCGACTGGCGCGGGCTGCCGCTCAGGGACTGCGTATTCTACGAGTTGCACATCGGCACCTTTACGCCCGAAGGGACTTACGCCGCTGCCCAGGCGAAATTGCCGTACCTGAAGGAACTGGGCATCACGGCGCTGCAACTGATGCCGCTGGCGGCCTTTCCCGGCCAGCGCGGCTGGGGGTACGACGGCACCGCGCTCTACGCCCCCTACGCGCCGTATGGCCGCCCGGAGGAGCTGATGGCTTTCGTGGACGCCGCGCACGGGCTGGGGCTGGGCGTGTTTCTGGACGTGGTGTACAACCATTTCGGGCCGGACGGCAATTATCTGAGCCTTTACAGCCCACAGTATTTTACCGACCGCTTCAGTAGTGCGTGGGGCGCGAGCCTGGACTACGCCGAGCCTCACATGCGACGCTTCGTGACCGGAAACGCCCGGATGTGGCTGCGCGACTACCGCCTGGACGGGCTGCGGCTGGACGCGACTCAGGCCATGCAGGACGACAGCGAGACGCACATTCTGGCCGAGCTGGCGCAGGAGGTGCACAGGCTGAACGGCACCCACTTGCTGCTGGCCGAGGACTACCGCAACCTCCCCGAACTGGTGACGCGGCATGGGCTGGACGGCATCTGGATTGACGATTTTCACCACGAGGTGCGCGTGACGCTGACCGCCGACCAGGACGGCTATTACGCGCCCTATAAAGGCGGCGCGGCGGCCCTGGCGAACGCCATTGGCCGGGGCTGGGTCTTCGAGGGTCAGTGGTGGCCGCTGGAGGACAGGCCGCGTGGCGAACCCGCCGACGCGCTGGGAGCTGCCAGTTTCGTGTACTTCATCCAGAACCACGACCAGGTGGGCAACCGCGCCGTGGGTGACCGGATTCACCACCTGCCGCACGTTTCGCCGGAGCGTTTCCGGGCCGCGTCCATGCTGCTGCTGACGCTGCCGATGACCCCGCTGCTGTTCATGGGCCAGGAATGGGCCGCCAGCACGCCGTTTCCGTTTTTCAGCGACCACCACGGCGAACTGGGCGCAGCGGTCAGCGAGGGCCGCAAAAAGGAATTTGAGGGCTTCGCGTCGTTCAAGGGTGAGGACATCCTCGACCCACAGGCCGCCCAGACCTTTGAACTGGCAAAACTGCACTGGGCCGAGCAGAAGGACGGCGAACACGTCAGAACACTGGAGCTGTACCGCCAGTTGCTGCACCTGCGAAAGACTGACCCGGTGCTGCAAAACCGTGACCGCCAGAACCTCAGCGCCGGGAGTGTGGCGGGCGACCTGCTGTGGGTTCGCACCGTGACGGAGGCCGGGGAACGGGTGCTGCTGTGGAACCTCGGCACGGCGGAGCTGAAGCTGGACAGCCTGCCTCTGCCGTTTGAGTTGCCGGGGGATGTGGTGGCGGCGAGTGAGTTTTTACCCTCCCCACCTGCGGGGGAGGGCGCTGCGAAGCAGCGGGAGGGGGGGCGTGTGACCAAGCTGGAGAAAGACCAGGGGGCAAGGGAACTTGGTGACGGAGACGCCGCTGAACTTCCCCCCCTCCCCAACCCTCCCCCGCAAGGGGAGAGGGAGCTAAAACCGGGCCACGCCCTCCTCCTCGGAAGGAATATATGACCTCCCCCGAAACCGCGCACCGCGTACCGCCTACCGCGCACCTCCCCTCCTCCACCTACCGCCTCCAACTCCACGCCGGATTCCCCTTCGCCGCCGCACAAAAAATCCTGCCGTATCTGGCGCGGCTGGGCGTGACCGACGTGTACCTCTCGCCCATCTGGGCCAGCAGCCCCGGCAGCACGCACGGCTACGACGTGACCGACCACACCCAGGTCAACCCCGAACTGGGCGGCCTCGGCGGGCTGCGGCGGTTCGCGGCGCGGGCGCACGGGCTGGGGCTGGTGGTGGACTTTGTGCCGAACCACATGGGCATCGCGGGCGGCCATAACCCGTACTGGGAGGACGTGCTGCAACACGGGCAGGCCAGCCGCTACGCCCACTTTTTCGACATCGCGTGGCAGCCGCTCAAGCGGGCGCTGGAGGGCAAGGTGCTGCTGCCCACGCTGGGCGACCAGTACGGGCGCGTGCTGGAGCGCGGCGAGCTGCAAATCCGTTGGTCGGGCGAGCGCTTCATGCTGGCGTACTGGGACAGAAACCTGCCCCTCTCGCCCCGCAGCGTGGCCCAGTTGCTGGCCGGGGTGCTGGACGACTTCCCCGCCCGCGCTGGCGACCTGCACCGCGCCGATCTGGCGAGCATCACCCGCAGTCTGCAAACCTTGCCGCGCAGCACCGAGGCCAATTTGTCGGACGATGACCGCCTCGCCCGCGCTCAGGAGGTAGACGTGGCCTCGCGCCGTTTGGGAAAGCTGCTGGAGACCTCCAAGCCCGTGCGGGAGGCCGTGCGCCGCACCCTGGACGCCATCAATGCCGACCCCAGGCGACTGGACACCCTGATTGCCGAGCAGAATTACCGCCTGGCTTACTGGAAAGTCGCCGCCGAGGAAATCAATTACCGCCGCTTTTTTGACATCAACGACCTCGCGGCGCTGCGGATGGAAGACCCCCGCGTCTTTGAGTGGGCGCACTCGCTGCTGTTTGAACTATTGCGCGAAGGCGTGGTGCAGGGCGTGCGCCTTGACCACACCGACGGGCTGTATGACCCGGCGGGGTACTTCGCGGCGTTGCAGGCGGGAGCTGGGGCGGCGCTTGGAACACCCCTCACCCTTCCGCCGCTGCGCGGCTCCCTCCCTCTCCCCAGAGAGAGGGCTTTTTCCGACCCTCTACCAAGGGGAGACTCACAGAGCTGCGGAGCAGAGGGCCTTGCGCCAGCAAGGGGTGAGGGGTCACTCCCCCTCTACGTCGTCGCCGAGAAAATCCTGGAACCCGGCGAGCAGCTTCCCCCCGACTGGGCCGTCCACGGCACCACCGGCTACGACTTTCTGGCGCAACTGGGCGGCGTGTTCGTGGAGCAGGCCAACGAGGACGAACTAGGGGCCATCTACCGCCGTTTTACCGGTGACCGTGAGGGCTACCCGGCGCACCTGTACCGGGGCAAACTGCTGATTCAGCGCGTGTCGCTCCCCGGTGAGGTCAACGTGCTGGCCGAGCATCTGGAACGGCTGGCCGAGACGAATTTGAATTCGCGGGATTTCACGCTCAGCACGCTGCGGGGGGCCATCCGCGAGGTGATTGCCAGCTTTCCGGTGTACCGCAGCTATATCCGCCCCGACGGTCAGCGCGAACCCGACGACGACGCCCGCATTGCCCAGGCCATCCACGACGCCAGAGCGCACAACCGCGCCGACGGCACGCCGCTCGACCCGTCGGTTTTCGACTTCCTGCACGCCGTTCTGACGCTGAATGCCCCCGACGAGCCGACGCGGGCCGCCTACGCAGACTTTGCCCTCAAGTTCCAGCAGCTCACCGGGCCAGTGACCGCGAAAGGGGCCGAGGACACCGCCTTTTACCGTTACGCCCGCCTGCTCTCGCTGAACGAGGTGGGCAGCGACCCGGCGCATTTCGGCACGCCGGTGAAGGCATTCCACGCGCTGGCACGCGAACGGGCCAAAAAGTGGCCTCATGCGATGCTGGCGGGCAGCACCCACGACACCAAACGCGGCGAGGACACCCGCGCCAGAATCAGTGTCCTGAGCGAGTTACCACAGGGCTGGGCCGCCTTCCTGAGCCGCTGGAACCGCCTGTTCAACGACCTGCAAACCCGCCTGGACAATGCACATGCGCCGACCCTGCTGGACATCTATGTGCTGCTGCAAAACGCGCTGGGGGCCTATCCGCTGGGCGGCGACCTGACCGATTTTCCTGACCGGCTGGCCGCCTACATGCAAAAAGCGGCGCGGGAAGCCAAACTGCGAACCAGCTGGGCCGCCCCCGACGAGGGCTACGAGGCCGCGCTGGAGCAGTTCACCCGCCAACTGCTGACCCACCCGGAGTTCATGAGCAGCCTGGGCGAAGTTCACCGCCGCATCAGCCCGTATGGGGCGCAAAACGGCCTGAGCGCCGCGCTGGTGCGCCTGACCGCCCCCGGTGTGCCGGACACCTATCAGGGCTGTGAGGGCTGGAACCAGTCGCTCGTTGACCCCGACAACCGCCGCCCGGTGGATTACCCGGCGCACGGGCGCGTGCTGGCGCGGCTGGAACGCGGCCACGACCTCGCGCTGGCCCGCAAGCTGCTGGACAGTTACGAGGACGGGGCCGTCAAAACGCTGGTGACCTGGGCCGCCCTGCAAACCCGGCGGGCACACCCGGAACTGTTCGCGGCGGGGGATTATCAGCCCATCGAGGCCGGAAAGTACCTGCTGGCCTTTGCCCGCACGCATGCGGGGCAGACCGCCGTGACCGTCGCACCCCGGCTGGCCCTCACGCTGACTAAAGAAAAAACCGCCTGGGCGCTGGGCGAAAGCTGGGGCAACCGCACGCTGACGCTGCCCGTTGCCGGAACGTACACCAATGTCCTGACCGGGCAAAAGCTACGGGCACGCGCCGCGAAAGTGCCGCTGGCGAAGGTGCTGGAGGACTTTCCTTTGGCTTTGCTCGTGCGGGAGTAGGGATGGTGCGCAGTATTGGGTGAGTGGGAAGTGGTGAGTGGTCAGTAGGAAGGGCGGGGGTGCGCCTTCACCCCTTCATCCCTAAACCTTCGCTCAGGGTCGGATGAGGTTGCGATCAGCTTCATATTCCAGACTTTTGGCGGTATAGACGCGCTTTAAGCCATTTGGCCTAGGGCGCGGCTCACTTGCCCGAATACCTCAAACTTGATATAGTCACACTCAAGTTTCCTGTCAATCAGGCGACCCCGTTCCGCTCCGGCGGGCGAAAGGAGTCAAAATGCCGACCGAAAGCACTCCGCTTCCCCAGAATGTTCCCGTCTGCCCCGTGCGTGGCAGCGTTATTTATCCCGGTATGGTGCAGCACATCGACGCCAGCCGCAGCATTTCCATCAACGCCATCGAAGCTGCCATGAGCGGCGAAAAAGTCATCCTGATCGTCTCCCAGCGCGACAAGGATGTCGACGATCCCAAGGGCGCTGACCTCTACGACGTAGGCACCGCCTGTAACGTGCTGCGCGTGCGCAAGAACCCTGACGGCACCGTGCAGATGCTCGTCTCGGCGGTGGCCCGCGTGAAGGCCAGCAACTACCAGCACGGTGACTATCTGACCGCCGATATCGAGGTGATGGAAGCCGGAAAGAACAATGAGGTCGAGGTTCAGGCGCTGACCCGTGAGCTGCGCGAGAAGTTCGACGCGATCGCGGCGGGCGGCAAGCTGAACGCCGAGGCTGTGCAGACCGTCAACGGCAAGGACGATGTGGGCGAAATGGCCGATCACATCGCCTTCAATCTCGATTTCAAGCTCGAAGACAAGCAGGCCCTGCTGGAAACTGTCAGCCTGACCGGGCGCCTGAGCAAGTTGCTGACGCTGCTCGACACCGAGCAGGAAGTCCAGAGCCTGCAACAGAAGATTCGCACCCAGGTCAAGGAAGAAATTGACCGTAACCAGCGCGAATATTACCTGCGCGAGCAGATGAAAGTGATTCAGAAGGAATTGCACGGCGGCGACGATGAGGAAGGCGACGAGGCCGAGCAGTTCCGCACCAAAATCGACGCGCTGGGCCTCAAGCCCGAGGTCAAAAAGGAAATCGACCGCGAGGTCAACCGTCTGGCCCGGATGCACCCCGACGCTGCCGAAGCCTCGGTCATTCGCACCTACCTGACCTGGGTCACTGAGCTGCCCTGGAACGAGCGCAGCGAAGACCGCCTGGACGTGGAAGAAGCCGCGCAGGTCATGGACGACGACCACTACGGCCTGGACAAGGTCAAGGACCGTGTGCTGGAATTCCTGGCCGTGCGCCGTCTCCGCAAGGAACGCGCTGAGCGGGGCGAACTGAGCGCCGAAGAGGTCAATAAAGGCCCGATTCTGGTCTTTACCGGCCCTCCCGGTGTGGGTAAAACCAGCATCGCGCAGAGCATCGCCAAGTCGCTGGGGCGCAAGTACGTGCGTATTGCGCTGGGCGGCGCACGCGACGAGAGCGACATCCGGGGCCACCGCCGCACCTACATCGGCGCGATGCCGGGCCGACTGATTCAGGGCATCCGTACCGCGGGCACCAAGAACCCGGTCATTCTGCTCGACGAGGTGGACAAGCTCGGCAGCAGCTATCAGGGCGACCCCTCGGCGGCGCTGCTGGAAGTGCTTGACCCCGCGCAGAACCAGCACTTCACCGACCACTACATGGGCGTACCGTTCGACCTGTCGGAAGTCATGTTCATCGCCACCGCCAACTACCCCGAGCAGATTCCGCCCGCGCTGATGGACCGCATGGAAGTCATCGAGTTCAACAGCTACATCGAGCAGGAAAAGCTGGAAATCGCCAAGCGTTACCTGCTGCCGCGTCAGCTTTTGCAAAACGGGCTGAAGGCCAACCAGATCGTCTTTTCCGACGCCGCACTGGAAAAACTGATCTCGCACTACACCCGCGAGGCCGGGGTGCGCAATCTGGAACGCGAAATCGGCACGGTGCTGCGCAAGGTGGCCCGTCAGATCGCCACCGGCAAGACCAAAAAGGCCCGCATCACCGACAAGGATCTGGAAAAGTTCCTGGGCCAGCCGCGCCACATGCCCGAAACTGAGGGCAAGGAAGACATGGTGGGCGTCAGCACGGGTATGTTCTACACCCCAGTGGGCGGCGACATTCTGTTCGTGGAAACCAGCATCATGCCCGGCAAGGGTGGGCTGGTGCTGACCGGGCAACTGGGCGACGTGATGAAGGAATCGGCCCGCGCCGCGCTGACCTACGCCAAGAGCAACGCCGAGCGCTTTCACATTGACCGTGAAAAGCTCGACAACAGCGAAATCCACATTCACGTTCCCGCCGGAGCGATTCCCAAGGAAGGCCCCAGCGCGGGCGGCGCGATGGCGACCAGCCTGATCAGTGCCCTGACCGGCATTCCCGCCCGCCACGACGTCGCCATGACCGGCGAGATGACCCTCACCGGGCGTTACCTGCCCATCGGCGGCCTCAAGGAGAAGGTGCTCGGTGCACGCCGCGCCGGAATCAAGCACATCATCCTGCCCAAAGCCAACGAGCGCGACATCGAGGACATTCCTTTGCACCTTCGTAGCTCCATGCGCTTTCACCCCGCCGAGACGCTCGATCAGGTGCTGGACGTCTCGCTCGTCGGCGGCCTGAAGGCACTGGAAACCCCGCGTGATGGCAGCGCCGTGGCTCCCGTGACCCCGCCGAGTGGTGGCAGCAAGCGCAAGCCCGCCCGCCGCAGCGGAACAGGGGCAAGTGCTTAAGCCTTAAACTGTGGGCATGAGCAAGCCGGGGACGGAGGGGCCGAAAGTGGTCATCCGTCCCCGGCGGTTTTACTGGTATCTGGTGACGGCATTTGAAGTGGTTGTGGTTCTGGCGGCGGAGTGGCCTAGGCACGGCCAACTGTTTTATGGCACCAGATCGGTCTGGAAGTTGTTGGGTTTGATGGGCATGATTTTAGGCGTCTGGTGCGTTTATCTTTTACCCATCCGCATCGTCATCGCGGACGGACTCATTACTTCCTACCGGCTATTCAGCTTCTCCAGAACGGCGACCCGCAAAGTGCATTACCTCAAGAACGAGGGCCGAGGCACGCGCGGCGGTTCCATCATTCTTTACGACCAGCAAGCTGGGCGGCTGGCAAACATAGAAACGCTGGAATACGACTTTTCCACCCTTCGGCGCGAGTTCCGCAAGGCACTGGTCCACGCCCCAATAGGCGAGCAGCTGACCTGGTGCGCTCCTTACCGTCAGTCGGTACAGATACGTTAATCGGCGCTTTTCCATCCAGCCCGCCTTAAGACGGTGGGTGGGTTTTTCATGACCCGAATCGGTATGCTGGGGGCAATGTCAGGCCCTCTTACCTTCTTGGCTGCCAGTCCTCACTTGCGAGGTGAGCTGTTCGAGAACGCCGTGATTCTGCTGCTGGAACACGACGAGCAGGGCGCTCTGGGACTCATTATCAACTTACAGACGCCGCAGACCGTTTCCGAACTGATGGCAGATGCTCCGGGGCAACATGAGCAGGCCTGGCTGGGCGGCCCGGTCGATCCCACGCTGGGCTGGTGCCTTTATCAGCGCTCTGTCGGGCTTGAAGACGAGGTCGAACTCGTACCGGGGCTGTATATGAGCAGCAGTCTGGAAGTGCTCCGGGCAGTGATGGACAGCGGGCAGACTTACATGCTGGTGCTCGGCTACACCGGCTGGGGACAGGGGCAACTAGCCCAGGAAGCCCGTGAAGGCGTGTGGCTGTGGGTCGAGCAGGACAATCCCGATCTGATCTGGCAGATTGCCGCTGACGAACGCTGGGACGAGGCCCTCCGGCGACTCGGCGTCAATCCCCGGACCATCATGCCGGGCGGCGCCCAGGCCTGAGCTGGGGCAGGGGGGCTTGCACGAACGGGAAAAGGCGTGCTACTATCCCTCTCGCGCCGGAAACGGCCAGCCACAGTGCCTGGTTCTCTACTCCAGCACAGCGTATTCGGCAGTAGCTCAGTGGCAGAGCGTTCGACTGTTAATCGAATGGTCGTAGGTTCGACCCCTACCTGCCGAGCCAAAAACAAAGGCCCCCGCCCAAGTGGTGGGGGTTTTTAGTGTGAATTCATAGCCCGAACAGGTCAGCAGGCTGTCAGGGCTTCTTGAATTTTCGGCTAATGGATCTGTCAGCCGGCACTGTTCAGGGTGTGGCAACCTGAAGGCATGAAAAAGCAACAAAACATGGTTATTGGTCTGGTCGGTCTACTGTTGGTCGCTACGCCTGCTCTGGCTGACAAAGCTGTGCCCGGAACCCGTGTCAGTTACAAGGTGGCCTCTGAGGTCGATTCCGAAGGGCACCGGCACAACACCAGCATGATTTTTGTCGACGCCAGAGGGGACTCGACGGGTCAAACCTATATGGCGTTCTTTTGCAACGGTGGTGCGCGCCTTTATACGAACACCACCCTGGGCACCGCTGCGGAGATCAACTCGGGAACCATAGGCGCTATGAGCTACAGGATGGACAGTGGCGCGTATAAGACGGTGGAAGGTGGTCTGCGGCTCGACAATAAGACAGGGCAGCGCAGCTCGGTCAACATTTACGACTCGCAATTCAGCCAGGCTTTTCTGACCGCCAGTCAGACCGTGACCTTGCAGGTCAATCGTACCGGCAGCACACCAGTTTCCTATACCTTTCCAGTCAAGGGGCTCGCCCAGGCTTACCGCGCTGTGAACAACTGCGACTGAGGCGGGACATATAAAGTCCCTGCTGAACGTTGCTCTGGCATTACACGCGCCAGTATCCAGTAATAAGAAGGCCCCAGCCAGCTGGCCGGGGCTTTTGTCTACTGATCTCAGCGGGTCTTGTATTTCTCCAGCTGACGCCAGGGCAGGTCGAAATCGGTCTGAACGCTCTGGCCTTCAAGGCTGGTCGGCGTCCACACTTGGCGGTCACTGGTCGGAGCCTGAGCATTCAGGACGACGGATTGGCCGTTGGTGGTCCAGGTAATCATGTTCCAGCCGTGTACGAGGTTCAGGCTCTGGTTGTTGAAGGCCCCAGCCAGGCAAGAGCCGTTGACCGTTGTGGTCGCCGTCTTGTTAGCAAACCACCAGTAGGTATAGGTTTTGGCACCGTTGAGGTAGCTGACGGCTTTCAGTTCCTGGTTGGTGTTGGTCTGCAAACTGTTCAGCAGCAGCACTTTGACATCCGTGGCGGGCGTCAGGGTACAGCCACTAAACACGTCGCTGAGCGCGATCAGGTCGCTGCTATATTTGCCCTCGACCACGCTCGCTCTCGGTAGGGCCAGATTAAACTGCTGCTGCGCGTTCACGGTCGCCACGAATTCCGGTCCCTGGACGATCTGGTCCATGGGGCGCACACTGGTGGCCGTAATTCCCTGTAACTGTCCGTGGAGGCTTCCAGTCCGTTCAGCTGGCTGAGCCGGTGTCTTGGTTGAGCCACCGCCCCCACAGGCGGTCAGGAAGAGGGCCAGGGTAGTTGCAACAAGTCCTGTACGGGCTAGGTTTTGATTGTTCATACTCCTACTGTGCCGCCTGACGCTGGTCAACAGTTTCAAGTCAGCTTCAGAACATCGCCGCAGTTTTCTCATTTCCGATCATGTGTCTGACGGCTCTCGTCAGTTCCGGCGATGGTCCGGGTCCAGGGCCATGCTGGGGGCCGTAGCCAGTGCCTGCACTGCCAGATTGAGGAAGGTATCTTCGCCACGGGTCAGGCGGCGAATATCGTCTTCACTCTGGGCGCGGCGCTGGTCTGGAATGATCCGGACCGGGTAGGGAGTGCCGTCCGGCTTGGCGTAATTGGTGATGGTCAGTTGCAGGGCGGCATTGTCGGGAAGCGCGAAAATGCGGGTGGCGGTGTTCCCCACGCCCGCCGTGTCTTCGCCGATGATCGGGCCGCGCCCGGCATACTGCACTTCGTAGGCAAAAAACTCGCTGCAAGACGCACTGGCCTGATCGACCAGCACCGCCAGTGGCCCGGTCCAGAGTCTGGGGTTACGCACGCTGCCCACGGCCTGCCCATCTTCGAGCCGCAGCCCACGGCTGACACGCGTGCGGACATCACCGTCGCTGGTCCGGGAAATACGGGTAAAGTCCGGTACGAAGGCACTGACGGCGCTGTCGCATTCGCTCAGGCTGCCGCCGGTATCGCCGCGCAGGTCCACGATCATGCCGCTGGCGTGCCTGGCCTGGGCCTGAGCGACCAGGTCATGCACCCGCTGCGCCACGCCGCCCCCCGAGAGGAAAGTCGGAATCCGCAGCACCGCAATGTCCTGGCGGGGTCCGGTATAGCTCAGCCGGGGCAGGTCGCGGGTACTGCTCTCAAGAGGCGTGATGGTCAGTTTGAGGCGCTGGCCGCCCCGGTCGAGCCCCAGCTGAATGGTTTTACCGGCCAGCCGCGCCGCGTGCAGGTCATCGTATTTGTACGGTTTGTCGTCTAGGGTCTGCAACACGTCGCCGCGCCTCAGTCCGGCTTTCTCGGCGGCACTCTCGGGCACGACTTCCAGGATGACCCGGTTCTGGCCGTCCAGTTCGGCCAGTTTGACCCCAAACTGTTTGCGCTCGCCGCCCGTGGCACTGGTCACGAAATCCTCGAAGTCCTCGGGCGTCTGGAAGTAGCTGTGCTCGTCTCCCAGCGCCGTGATTTCGGCGGCGATCACCGGGTAGGCTTTGGTGACCGGGCAGGTTTGGATGACCTGCATGCACACGGTATTGAGGCGGGCCTGATATTCCTGCGCCAGTTTGAAACGGTCGACCTGACTGAGACCGCCGTAGTTCTGTTCGACCAGTTCGTTGACCTGATCGAACAGCTGTTGTGCCGGAGCAGTAGGGCTGGGGATGGTCGCCGTCTGGCTGTTTGCTGCCGAGGTCATCCAGACGCCTGTGCCTGGCGCTGAAGTGGCCGGGGGAGCCGCCAGCACCGAGGTCGTCAACAGGACGCTCAGCCAGCCGAGAGGTGACTTGACGGTCAGCGACCTGTGGGGTTTCATGGTGCTCCCTATTTTGACCTGGGCAGATGGGAACTGGATGGGGCCGGAACGTCAGCGGCGTCACTTTACCGACCGAAGCAGGCCAGGCAACAAAAAACCCCCGCCGAAGCAGGGGCTTTTGGGTCAGACTCGGTTTAGACGAGTTCGATCAGGGCCATGGTCACGCCGTCACCGCGGCGGGTGCCGATGCGCAGAATGCGGGTGTAACCACCGGGACGCTCGGCGTACTTGGGGGCCACTTCGTCCATGACTTTACGAACGACGGCGAGGTCGTTGATGTCCTGGGCGATCAGGCGGCGGGCGTGCAGGTCGCCACCCTTGGCGGTGGTGATCAGTTTCTCAACAAAAGGGCGCAGCTCTTTGGCCTTGGTGAGGGTCGTTTGAATCCGGCCTTCACGCAGCAGGGCCGTCGCCTGGGCACGGGCCAGGGCGGTGCGGCTGCTGCTGTTGCGGTTGAGCTTGCGTCCGGCTTTACCGTGGCGCATGGTGTATCTCCTTAAATATCAGTTCAGTCGCGTAAGGCGAGGCCAAACTGCGCGAGTTGCTGCTTGATTTCATCGAGGCTGCGTTCACCGATACCGGGCACTTTCTTCAGGTCGCGGTCGCTCAGGGCGCACAGGGCGTCCACCGAGTCGATGCCTTCTTCCTTCAGCGAGTGCAGCACGCGGGTGGTCAGGCCCAGACCTTCGAGGGTCACG
>JAGLBK010000053.1 GCA_018260275.1 Deinococcus sp. | reverse complement strand
ATTCAATTTCAGAACCTGCTCAAATTGACCGTTTGACACCTCTAAAATTTACCAGCTGACTTTCGCAGGAGGTCTAATGTCATTAGACGGCAGCATACGGGGTTGCGTGCCTGAACAGGGCGGGCCGCCAGATGCTCAGGCAGGACAGGTGCCAGAGCGGCTCCGGGGGCAGGTCAGGCGACCGGCTCGATGCTGAAGCCGAAGACGCCTGGACCACCGTGGGCAGAAATCACCGCGCCCAGTTCGAGGGTCCAGAGCGTCGGTAAGGCGTGACGGCGGCAGACGTGATGCAGCTCGTCTACGCCCTCCTCATTGCCGTTATGAAACAGACCCACGCGGGCATTCGGAATAGCCGTTACATAATCGTCAAGCAGTTTCGACATCTCTTTGATGGCGCGGGAACTGCCCAGGGCGCGACCTACCGCCTCGACCTTGCCTTCCCGCAGCCCAAGCACCGGCTTGACGTGGAGCAGATTGCCCAGCAGCGCCGCTGCGCCACCGATCCGGCCATTTTTTCGCAGGTAGCTGAGGGTATTGACACACATATTGGTCTGGGCACGGGGCCGCAACGAAGCCAGCTGCTTAGCAACCAGTTCCGGTGGCGTACCGCTTCTGAGCAGCTGAGAGGCCCGCTCCGCCTCAAGCGCGAGGCCCGCCGTCGCGTTACGCGAGTCCTGCACTGTGACCCGGCCCGGAAAAGCCCTGGCCGCCTCCGTGGCGTGTGCATAGGTGTCGCTCAGCTTGCTGCTGATATGCAGGGCAAAGACATGATCGTGTTGCTGTAGCAACTGCTCCAGCGTATCGCGGTAAGTCTCCACACTGGGGGGGCGTGTGCTTGGCATCCCGGCCCCACTCGCCACGCGCCGGAACAGTTCGGCGCTGCTCAGTTCGGTGTGATCGAGCCACACACGGCTGTCGAAATTAACTGAGAGAGCAATTTTATAAATCCCCAGAGTTTCCATGACGGATGACGGCAGGTCACTGGTGGAGTCGGTCAGAACGGCGGCTGGCATAAGGAGGAAAAGTAACAAATGACCCATGATACAAAGATCGATGTTCAATTACTTTATGTGTAAATTGTAACGAATTTGTTCCGCCCCGGCAAGGGCGAGAGCTGCCAGCCCGTACAAGGGAACGGTGCCGCGCTGGGCAAGGCGGCATCAGGGATAATGCAGGCGTTATGACACAAACGCCTACCCTGTGGATCATCGAAAGCACCTACCTGAAGTCCGGCGACGAGCTGGCCGCCGTGACGCCGCTGCACCGCGCCTGGCTGGACCAGCACTACACCAGCGGCGTGTTTATCACTTCCGGGCGCAAGGCCGACGGCAGTGGCGGCGTGATCGTGGCGCAGGCCGGGAGTGAGCAGCAGCTCAGGGATATTTTCATGGACGACCCGTTCGTAAAGCAGGGCTGCTCGGAGTACAGATACACGGCTTTTACACCTGTGAAGCGTGGGAAGCTGCTTGATTTGGAAGGCGTACCGCTGGTGGAGTGAGAATGAGGCTCAAAACGCCGCCGAATCTAAAAACTGCGGGTTTTTCTCTGTGGATACATGAGCGAGAATTTCCAGAAGCCGAGGACGCTTATACCGCTGATTGGCTCGTTGTCAGTGCCAACTTGGACACTGGGAATGGACGTTCTTGGGTAGACAACTCATCATCATTGCAGTCACAGGAACTGGCAAGTTTTATAGCCTCCGCCAAAGCCGCCGATTGGACAGCTAAAGAGATGCTGGTAGAAAGCAAATTTCTGGAGCGCGAAATAGCCTGGGCCTTTACCAAAGACAAAAGGTATCCGCACCTAATCATTTTCAGAGCTCAGGTCAATGCCAATCTCCATGAGTCACATATAGGCTGGTTCAAAATCAGTTTTGATGAGGCACATAGGTTTCTTGAGCAGCTTTCAGAAATTCTAGTTCTTTACCCAAATCTTCAAGCTAAGGAGTCCCTATGAAATTCGGAGTGATGGGAACAGGATTGCCACACTCATGAATTATGTCGAGCGCCGCGACGATATCGTTTGGGCCTACGCGGGCCTGCTGGCGGTGGTGTGCCTGGGCCTGTGGCTGGGACAGGCATCGACGGAGCAGGTTCTGGGGCTTGGCGTCCCTCTGACGCTGCTGGCCCTGGTGGTACTGGTCATGAGCCGCCTGAGCGTTCAGGCCAGCGCGGACGAACTGCGCGTGAGCCTGGGCGCAGGCTTTTTCAGCCGCCGCATTGCGCGGGGCGACATCCTGAGCATCAACATCGTGCCGCCGCCTTCGGTGTTCGGCGTCGGCCTGCGCCTGCTGCCCGACGGCTGGCTGTACTCGCTGGGACCGGTCAGCGCATTTGTAGAGATACGCCTGACCGACGGTTCCCGCCTGCTGATCGGCAGTGCCCAGCCACAGGAACTGGCCGCACAAATCTGGGATTTTGCCAGCACTTAGACATTTAGACCCTTAGACCCTCAGACAGAGCGACTGAAAGGAGCGAAAACCATGAAATTCGGAGTGATCGGTGCAGGACAGATGGGCGGTGGCATCGCACAGGTGGCGGCGCAAAGCGGGTTCGACGTGGTTGTTCAAGATCAGAAGCAGGAATTTCTGGACCGGGGCCGGGGCGTCATCGAAAAGAGCCTGGGCAAGCTGCACGAAAAGGGCAAGCTGACCGACACGCCCGAAACCGTGCTGGGCCGTATGAAATTCACCACCGACCTCGCGGATTTCGCGGATTGCGACCTCGTGGTGGAAGCGATCGTGGAGAACCAGCAGGTCAAAAACGACCTGTTTAAGCGCCTGGGCGAAATCGTGAAGCCGGGGGGTATTCTTGCCAGCAACACTAGCAGCATCCCCATAACCGCGCTGGCGTCGGCGTCGGGCCGCCCGGAGCGGTTTATCGGCATGCACTTCATGAACCCGGTGCCGCTGATGCAACTGGTGGAAGTCATTCGCGGCTACCAGACCAGCGACGAGACCGCTAAAATCGTGACTAAGACGGCGGAAAAGATGGGCAAGACGCCGCTGACCTGCAACGACTTCCCCGGCTTCGTGAGTAACCGAATTCTGATGCCGATGCTGAACGAGGCGATTCAGTGCGTGATGGAAGGCGTGGCCGACAAAGAGGCCATCGACGGGATCATGAAACTGGGTATGAATCACCCGATGGGGCCGCTGACGCTGGCGGATTTTATCGGCCTGGACACCTGCCTGGCGATTATGGAAGTGCTGCATCAGGGCCTGGGCGACGACAAGTACCGGCCCTCTCCCCTGCTCCGCAAGATGGTGCAGGCCGGGTTGCTGGGCCGTAAGAGCGGGGAAGGCTTTTACAAATACTGAGGTGGAACACGAGGCGGGCAGGCGTGTGGAGTGACCACGCCTGCCCGCTGAGGTTCAAAGCTTCAGCCTACAACGTCGATTTCTTCCAGAATGCTGACTTCTGGTGCACGGCTCAGCAGGTCGGGGGCCACGGCGCGGTAGGCCTGATAGTGCGCTGTAGCCCGGTGGGCTTCTACGGCAGCCTCGTCGCGGTAGCGTTCGCTGATGTGAAAACGGATGCCCGCCGGACTGTCCTCGCGGCTGAGGTCATAGCGCAGGTTGCCGGGTTCCTGGCGCGAACCGTGCACCACCTTCCGGAGTTCGGCCTCGGTCTGCGCCACTTTGTCGGCGTGCGGCGTCAGAATGGCGTGAACGCTGACGGGACTCACGCCTGGCTCCGGGTCTCGGTACCCTTGCGGCCCAGCATTTCCAGCAGTTGCTCGACAAAGTCGCTGTCACTGAAAGGATTTTGCCCGGTCAGCAGCTCACGGTCCCTGACCACGAAGGACTTCATCGGCGTGCCATTCTCAATGTTGACCCCAGCCTGGGTCAGGGCGTCGGCGGGGTAATAGAGTTCCTTGGCCTCAAAGGTCTTTTCCGTCACGGCTTCCTCGGCGTTGGAGTACACCGTGGCGCGGTAGCCGTCATAGACAAAGGCACGGGCCACCGGTTTTTCACCGGCCTCGACGGCTTTCTGGTAGCCCTGAGCATCGGCCTGAGCCGCCAGCAGCGCGGTCGGCGCGTGGCAGATCAGCGCGGTGGGTTTGGCCGCAGCATGGAAGGCCGCGAGGAGCTGGCCCAGGCCGGGGTCACTCATCAGATCGATCATCGGCGCGTGGCCGCCCGGCAGAAACAGGGCGTCGTACCCGGCCACTCCGGCTTTGGCCGCGTCCTGAGTGGTCTGAATGCGGGCAGTGGTCAGAAACTGGTTCACGAACTCCTTGATCTGCTCGTGCTCGGCCTTGTCCTTGAAAAACATGTCATGGTCGCTGCTGGCATCCAGCGCAGGAATGTTGCCCCGCGGCGTCGCCAGGACCAGCTCGTAGCCCGCGTCCACGAGGCGCCTGGCGGGCACACCGAATTCGTTCAGAAAATAGCCGGTGGGATGCATCTTGCCGCCTTGCAGGGGCAACAGGCTCTCGCTCGACATGACGACCAGAATGCGGCCAGCAGGCCTGGAATTGGTTGAAGTCGAAGTGGGTGAAGTCATGGCCCAAACCTAATGGCCCCGGCCACAGGAAAAGTGGCGCAGGGACACAATATAAGCTGGGCCATCAGAAACACTAAGGGCGTGCAGACGCGCCAGGGACCGCCCCATCTGGCGGGGGCCGCAGACCGGATCAGCCCACCGCGTGCTTTGCCAGCAGCAGCGCCAGCACCGCGCCCACAGCCATGACCGTGAGGGCCTGCCTGCGGGTCTTTTTCATGAGCAGCAGAATGCCGATGCCCGTCACCGAGATCAGCGCCAGCACCACGCCGCTGAGGTCCACCACCCACTTCCAGGCGGTGCCCGCGTCGCGCCCACGGTGCAGGTCGTTCATGACGGCCAGGCTGCCCTGTTCGACCAGATTGACGGTGTACTTGTTGGTCTGGGTGTCGATAAACACGTCGGCGCTGTAGCCCGGAGCCAGAAAGCTGATGTCGGCTTCGTTGCCATTCACGCTGGTATTTCCGGCCCGGCCCTTGAGGTTCTGCTGCGAGCGCAGTTCCTCGGCGACCGTCAACCAGTTCACGTCCTGCCCCTTGATCCAGCCTGCCGGAAGTGTCCCCGAAACCGTCTTTTTGACCTCCTGCGACCCGAACGTCCACTCGGGATGATTCAGGGTGATGCCGGTGAGCGCGAAGAACAGCACGATGAGCAGACTGATCATGCTGGTGTAGGTGTGCAGCCAGCGCACCGTGACGTTCCACTGGGCCTGGGCACTGCGCTTACGCGGCGCAGGCCGGGTAGCCACTCTGGCAGGCCCTTCTCCGGCAGACACTTCTCTGGCAGGCACTCCGGCTTCGGGAACGCTCATTTCAGGCCCTGGCGAAGCTCAGGCTGGCGGCTTCGATGTCATTGCTGGCAGGCAGCGTCTTCTTGAAGCTGGTGCTGCCGATGCTGACCTTCTCGCGCACCAGGCTGTACGGGCCGTGCTCGCGAGCCGTTTCGATGCACACGTAGTAGTCGCCCTGCGGTAACGCGGCGCCCTTGTCGTTCTTGCCGTCCCAGGCGACTGCGTAGGTGCCGGGGTTGCGGGTGGCGCTGCTGACCGTGTCCAGCAGGTTACTGTTGTCACGCGTCCAGCGGCTCAGTTCGGCCAGCCAGCGGGGATTCAGGCGGTTCTGGGCGACCCACACCGTCAGGTTCCGCACCGTCTTGCCACTGGTGTCCTCGATCCAGACCGCCACGAAGGGACGTTTGACGCGGCCCGTCGCCTGGGTCGCCACCGTGAAGGTGATGTCGAGCGCGTTGCCAGCCGCCCAGGCTTTGGCCCCGGTTTTAGCAGTGACCGTTGTAGCGGCGCTGGCCAGTCCACCGGGCAACAGCTGGGTTACGGTCAGCGCGGCGGCGGCCAGGCCCAGGCGGCCCAGAAAGCCGCGGCGGGTCTGGGGGCCAGTCACGGTCGGCGTGTCGGTGGCGTCATGCTGAAGTTCATTCCTGTCATTTTGATCGGTCATAGCGGTTCTCCTGTCACCAAGTATCGGCCCCCAGCGTTAGCGCCCGGTTAACGCGTTCCAGCGCTGGCTGACCGCTTTGTGACCAGTGCGGCCCACCACCAGCGCGGCGGCTCCGGGGGTGGCGTCGGCCAGGGCCAGGCCAGCGGGCAGCTCCAGCACGCTCAGGGCCGTGGCGAGGGCGTCGGCGGTGGCGCAGTCGGGGGCCACGACGGTCACGCCCGGTACGTCCTGCACCGGCTGCCCCGTGCGCGGGTCGATGACGTGCGAGTAATGCTGCCCGCCAACGTCGTAGCCCCGGTGGGCGCTGCCGCTGGTCGCTAGGGCGGCGTTCCTGACGCGCACCGTGCCCAGCGCAGGCGCGTCGTCACGCGCGGTGAAGGGGTCGGCGACCTGCACGCCCAGGCCCCGCCCGCCGATGGTCCGCAGGTCTCCCCCGGCGTTGACCAGCACGGCGCTGACCCCCGGTTGCCGCGCGGCCAGTTCCGCCATCCGGTCAACGATGTAGCCCTTCGCCAGCGCGTTCAGCCCCAGCTCGTAGGTCGCGTGCAGCGTCGCGCTCCCGTCCGGGTGCAGCGTCCAGGGCCGTGCGCCCAGTTGCTGGACGACCTGCCGCAACTCGGCCTCGTCGGGCCGCTCTCCCGCCTGGACTGCCTGTTTCCAGACCGCGCCCAGGGCATCCGCGCCGGGGTGAAACGCGCCGCCGGTCGCCTCGCGCCAGTGGTCGGCCCGCGCCAGCACTTCCCACAGTTCGGGCGAGAGTTGAACCTGCCCGGCGGGCCGCCGCAGCCAGCGGCGCAATTCACTCTCCGGGTCGAAGCGGTCGAAGATGGCCTTCAGGCGGTCGAGTTCGTCCAGCGCAGCCGTCTCGGCGGTTTGGGCCTGTGCCCGGTCTGCCGCCACGATCTGAAGTTCGACCTCGGTGCCCAGCAAACGCTCGTACACGCTGTGCAGGCGGTACGGTGGGCGCAGCCACGACAGCAGCGGATGGGTGGAGGCAAAAAACATGCCCGCAGTCTGCCTGAGGTTATGGAAACGACGGTTAAAAGCCCCAGCCTCAGCCCGGCGGCTGGTTGCTGGCGGTATAGAAGATCAGCCCGATCAGCAGGAAATCGAGCGCCCAGCTGGCCGGACGCTTGAGCTTTTCGTCGCGCTGCGCCCGGAGAATCTGTACACCGAGGCGCAGCAGCAGCAGCCCGCCGACCAGATAAGGATTGGGCGCATGGCCCCCGGAGAGTAGCGGCCACAGCAAAAGCAGCGCCAGCACGGCCAGCAGCACGAAACTGAACAGGGTCAGGGGGTCGGGCGTGCCCCCCGGTGGCCGCCGCCCGGATTCGGGTTCAGTGCCGGGGTCACCCATCTTTCCGGGGCCAGTTGTCTTTCCAGGGCCAGTCATCTTTCTTCGCTGACCACCACATCCTGCACGGCTTCGAGCACCAGCACACTGTTGGGCGGCAGGTTCAGCTTGAGATGATGGGTCTGGCCGTGGCAGCCTTCTTCAGCGGCGAACAGCGGGGGCTGCTGCGTGCCAAAGCCACCGTACTGGCCGTCGTCGGTGTTCAGCAACACGCGGTATTCGCCGCCCTGGGGCACACCGATGGGGTAGTCCCGGCGGTACACCGGGGTCATGTTCGCCACGATCAGGCTCCAGCTGTTGGTGCGGTAGTCGCGGCGCACATAGGCATACACGCTGCTCTCGCTATCGTCGGCGCTGATCCAGAGAAGGCCGTCCTCACGATTGTCGCCCACGTGCCAGTCGGGGCGCGACCGGTACAGCGCGTTCAGGTCGCGCACGAGGTTGAACACTCCCCGGTGGTCGGGGTTGTCGAGCATGTCCCAGGGCAGGCCCTCGTTTTCGTTCCACTCGTTGCCCTGCGCGAATTCCTGGCCCATGAACAGCAGTTTCTTGCCGGGAGTCGTCCACATCAGGGCCAGGAACGCGCGGTAGGTGGCCCGCTGCTGATACCAGTCGCCAGGCGTCTTGGACACCAGCGAATGCTTGCCATGCACCACCTCGTCGTGGCTGAGGGCCAGCACGTAGTTCTCGGTGGTGCGGTACACGTTGTAGAAGGTGACCTTGTGATGCTCGTACTTGCGGTAGATCGGGTCGGCCTTGAAGTAGGCCAGCATGTCGTTCATCCAGCCCATGGCCCACTTGTAGTCGAAGCCCAGACCAAAAGGCGTCGGCGTGGTAACGCCCGGAAACGCAGTGCTCTCCTCCGCCACGATGGTGCAGCCGGGGACCATGTGGTGAACGACCTCGTTCAGGCGCTTGATAAAGGCGATGGCTTCGAGGTTCTCGCGCCCGCCGTGAATATTGGGCACCCAGTCGGTACGTGAAAAGTCGAGGTACAGCATCGAGGCCACCGCGTCTACCCGCAGGCCGTCCACATGGAAATCCTGGAGCCACTTGAGGGCCGAGCCGACCAGAAACATCACGACCTCGTTGCGACCATAGTCGAAAATGTAGGTGTTCCAGTCGTAGTGAAAGCCCTTGCGCGGGTCGGCGTACTCGTACAGCGCCGTGCCGTCGAAGCGGGCCAGCGCGAACTCGTCGGTGGGAAAGTGCCCCGGCACCCAGTCCAGAATGATCCCGATGCCCAGCGAGTGCAGGTGATCGACCATGTACTTGAAGTCCTCGGGGCTGCCCATGCGGCTGGTCGGCGCGTAATAGCCCGTGACCTGATAGCCCCACGAGCCGTCGAAGGGATGCTCCATGACGCCCAGCAGCTCGACATGGGTGTACCCCAGTTCGGTCACGTACTCGCCCAGCTGGTGGGCAAAGTCGCGGTAGTTCAGGAACCAGCCGTCGTCGCGTTTGCGCCAGCTGGGGGCGTGGCACTCGTAGACACTCACGGGCTGCTCGAAGCCCTGCGAACGCGTCTGCATCCAGTGGTCGTCGGTCCAGGCGTAATCCTGCTCCCACACGATGCTGGAAGTCGCCGGGCGGGTCTCGAAAAAGCTGCCGTAAGGGTCACTCTTGTCGACCGTGCGGCCATCGGCGCCCGACACGCGGTACTTGTAACGCTGCCCATGCTGCGCGGCGGGCACGAAAGCCCCCCAGAAACCGAACTCCAGGCGCTGCATCGGGTGGTCGAAGCCGTTCCAGCCGTTGAAATCGCCCACCACGCTGACATGCTGGGCGTTGGGTGCCCAGACCGCGAAACGCACCCCGGAGACACCGTTTTCGGTGGTGGGATGTGCGCCGAGGAGCTGATCGGGGCGCACGAGGTCGGCCGTCACCAGTTTCTGAAGGTGGTCGTGATCCAGGGGCAGAAGAAAAGACATGCCGGAAGTCTAGCGGGCCTGCTGCCCCAGTGACCGGGGAGTGTGCAGATTTGTTCTCACGGCGGCAGCCCAGGCCAGCACACACAGCTCAGCGGGGGTCAGTAGATGTGAAAGCCGGTGATGCCCGTCGCCTCGCTGTACTGGGTCTGCACGTCGCTCACGCGGGCGTGGGGCGGGCCGCGCCGCAGCCAGTGCAGCAGCCGGTCGAGGTCGGCCTGCTGCCCCTCGGCCACGACCTCGACCCGGCCATCGAGAAGGTTCTCGGCGTAGCCGACCAGATTGAGGTCGCGGGCATACCGCTGAACCCACAGGCGGTAGCCCACGCCCTGCACGGTTCCGGAAACGAGGGCAGTCAGGCGCATGGGCCACATGGTAACGGTTCGGTATGGGAGGGGGTCGGCATAACACGCGGCATGACAGGGAGTCGGCGCAGGGCGTAGCATGACGGCACGCCCAACCGAATACCGCCCTTTCTCAGAGGAGGTTTACATATGTCCGCACAAACGGTGACTGGCCCTATCGAGGGTGCACAACTCGGGTTTACCCTGCCGCACGAACACGTTATTTTCGGCTATCCCGGCTACCAGGGCGACGTGACCCTGGGGCCGTTCGACCACGCTGCGGCATTGGCCCAGTGCACCGAAACCGCCAAAGCCGTCATGTCGCGCGGCGTCAAAACGGTGGTGGACGCGACCCCCAACGAATGCGGGCGCGACCCGGCCTTTTTGCGCGAGGTCAGTCAGGCGTCGGGGCTGCAAATCCTGTGCAGCACGGGCTTTTATTACGAAGGTGAAGGCGGCACCACCTATTTCAAGTTCCGCGCCTCGCTGGGTGACGCCCAGAGCGAAATCTACGAGATGATGCTGCGCGAGGTCACCGAGGGCATCGGTAACACGGGCATCCGGGCGGGCGTCATCAAACTGGCGAGCAGCGCGGCCGAGATCACACCCTACGAGCAAATGTTTTTCCGCGCCGGGGCCAGGGTGCAGCGTGAAACGGGCGTGCCGATCATCACCCACACCCAGGAAGGCCAGCAGGGGCCGCAGCAGGCCGAACTGCTGGTGGGCGAGGGCGCCGACCCCAGCCGCATCATGATCGGGCACATGGACGGCAACACCGACCCCGACTACCACCGCGCCACCCTGAAGCACGGCGTAAGCATCGCCTTCGACCGCTTGGGGCTTCAGGGCATGGTCGGCACGCCCGCCGACGCCCAGCGCCTGGAAGTGCTGACCACGCTGCTCGCCGACGGATACGCCGGGCACCTGCTGCTTTCGCACGACAGCATCTGGCACTGGCTGGGCCGCGCCCCCAACATCCCCGAGGCCGCGCTGCCCGCCGTGAAGGACTGGCACCCGCTGCACCTCAGCGACGACATTTTGCCCGAGTTGCAGCGCCGGGGCATCAGCCAGGAGCAGATCGAGCAGATGACGGTGGGTAACCCGGCGCGGATCTTCGGGTAAGCCCGAGGGCCACCGCTAGAGCAGCTTGCATAATTACACCATTTGTGGAACTGCGCCCCAAACGGCTCCATTATTCCAGCTGCTCTTTAAAAGTCACTCGCTCCGCTCGGCATAAAAAGACCACAAACAACGTGGTCTTTTTATGCAAACTGTTCTGAAGGCTAAGGCTGTCTGAAGGTCAAATCAGGCGGGCGGCACAGTTCGCCGGGGTCAGGCGTCCACAATTGAACGGTGAATCCTGTACTCCGCTCCGTAGTGACGGGCACGCCCCCGTACTCGGCGTCTCAAACTGCCGTCAGTGAGGCGGCGACCCGGCTTTTTCCGCGCCTGGCGGCCCGGCGGCAACTGCTGGACGTATTCACCAACGCCCAGATCGAGCGCCGCGCCCTCTCGCGCCCGCTTGAGTGGTACACCGCGCCCCATAGCTTCGGCGAAAAGAACGCGGTGTTTGTAGAAGAAGCCCGCGCCCTGACGCTGCGGCTGGCCCGCGAAGCGATAGAGGCGGCGCAGCTGAGGCCGTCCGAGATCAACGCCGTGATCGTGGTCAACACCACCGGTATCAGCGCCCCGAGTCTGGACGCCTACCTGATCGAGACGCTGGGCCTTAACCGCCACGCCGCCCGGCTGCCGCTGTGGGGCCTGGGCTGCGCGGGGGGTGTAGGGGGCCTGGCCCGCGCCGCCGATCTGGTGCGGGCCGGTTACCGGCGGGTGCTGTACGTGGCCGTGGAACTGTGCAGCCTGACGCTGGTCGCGGGCGACGAGAGCAAGAGCAACTTCGTGGGCGCTGCCCTTTTTGCCGACGGCGGCGCGGCCCTGGTGGTCACGGCCCCCGACGTGCCCGGCCCGGCCCCGCTGCTGGAACTCTGCGGCGCGTACAGCACCCTGATCGAGGACAGTGAGGAAATCATGGGCTGGGACGTGGTGGACGACGGCCTGAAGGTGCGTTTTTCGCGCGACATTCCCACGCTGGTGCGCTCGATGATGCGCGGGAACGTGGCCGAGGCGCTGGCACAATACGGCTGGGACGCGGGCGAAGTGGGGACGTATGTGGTGCATCCCGGCGGGGTCAAGGTACTGGCGGCCTACGAGGAAAGTCTGGACCTGCCTGCCGGGTCGCTGGACACCAGTCGTCAGGTCCTGCGCGAGTACGGGAACATGAGCAGCGTGACGGTGCTGTTCGTGCTTCAGGAGACGCTCAGGCGGGAGCTGAGGCCAGGGAAGGTGCTGCTGAGTGCGATGGGGCCGGGGTTTAGTGCGGAGCATTTGCTGGGGCGGTTTCCGGGGTAAGGGGGATTTGGGGGCGTGATGGATTCCGTTCATTCCCCACCCCCCAACCCCCTACCCGGCTGGGCAGGGGGAGCGGCGCTCCGCTGAGGAGGTGGATGCTGTTGCGGGCAACTGGCAAACGTGAAAGATGCAACCGGCGGGGTCTTGGACACGGAACGTCCGCGCACGATTCCTAGGCCCGTGCGCTACGCGCCCGACGGCCCTCGTTGCCTATTCGGTGACGTGAGGGGAAGCAGTTTAATCTTTTAGCTCCTCCCCCCTTGCAGGGGAGGCTGGGAGGGGGGTAACGCGGATTGCGTCCCAGTAAGCAAATTCTATTTTGTGAGTAACATTTCGGCATCACGCAGCCACTTGCGGGGAATTCGTTAGAGCTGCTTGCCCGCCCCTCTTCCCCGGCCCGCTATCCTGTCTCCATGCTCGATGCCGACACCGAACTGCCCCAGACCATTTCCCTGCTGCTGGTGGACGACCATCCGGTGGTTCGCAAGGGCACCCGCGAACTGCTTGAGGGCGAGAGCGACCTGAAGGTGGTCGGCGAGGCGGGCAGCGGCGAGGAAGCCATTGCCCAGGCGCGGGCGCTGCGGCCCCAGGTCATTCTGATGGACGTGTCGATGCCCGGCATGAACGGCATCGAGGCCACCAGGGCGATCAAGGCTGAGCAGCCCGGCGTGGGCGTGCTGGTGCTGACCAGCTACGACGACGACGCCTACGTGTTCGCGCTGCTGGAAGCCGGGGCAGCGGGCTACCTGCTGAAAAACGCCAGCGAGGACGATCTGCTGGGCGCGGTGCGGGCGGTGGCGGGGGGCGAGAGTGCGCTGCACCCCAGCATTGCCCGCAAGGTCCTCGAACGCTTCAGCGTGGGCAGCCAGCCCTCGCCGCCCGAGGACGAGCTGAGCAACCGCGAGCTGGAAGTGCTGCGCGTGGCCGCCACCGGGCACACCAACAAGGAAATCGCCCGCGACCTCGACATCAGCCCGCGCACCGTGCAGGTTCACCTCGCCAACATCTTTTCCAAACTGGGCGTGGGCAGCCGCACCGAGGCGGTGCTTCACGGCATCAAACGCGGCTGGATCGACCCCAAAACCCTGTAAGCCGCACGGCCTGTCCTCCTCCACTCACCACTTCCCACTAACCACTCACCTGTCAACAATCCCCTGATGCTCCTCCCCCCCACCCTGACCAGCGCCAGCACCGTGCAGCAGTTCGGCGCGGCCCTGGCTAAGCTGGCATGCGAACAGGCCGGGGCACACGGCGTCCAGTTCTGGCTGGCGGATGATGGGCAATTAACAGCTACCGCCCAGGAAGGCCGGGGCCTGGGTCTCAGTGACGGGGTGCTGGCGCTGCGGGCGCTCTCGGGCGGCTCGGCGGTGTCGGAGGGGATGCTCAGCGCCGTGCCGGTCGGCTGCGCGGTGCTGGAATTCGTGGGGGCCTCGCCGGAAGGCGTGCAACAGATAGCCGAACTGGCCCCGCTGCTGGGGCTGGCGCTCGAAGGCGTGCAGGCGCGGGAAGCCCGCCGGGGGTCGGGCCGCATCGCCCAGACGGTCGAGGCGCTGGTGCGGCGGCTGGGCGGCAGCCTCGATCTGGCCGAGGTGCTGACCAAAACGGCCGAGAGCGCGGCCATGAGCCTGGGCTTCGGGCGGGCTTTTGTCGCACTGTTCAGTGAATTTGGCGAGTCGGAACTGGGCGCGGGGCAGGCCAGAACGGGCGAGGTCTTTACCCACGGCTTCGACGAGAACTTTACGGGCGGCATCGGCGTGGGGCCGGTCAGTTTCGAGAAACTGGTGCGCCGGGGCGAGGCGATCCGTTTCGAGCGGGCACGCGACGCGGGTTCGGCGCTGTCGCAGGGCTTGGCCGAACTGAACCCGGAAGCCGCCGTGATCGCGCCGCTGAGTGCGCGTGGGCGGGCGCT
>JAGLBK010000052.1 GCA_018260275.1 Deinococcus sp. | reverse complement strand
TGAGCGCGTTGAGATGGTTTTTGTCGGCTGGTCACTCAACCGTAGAGTATGAGGAAGATGTGTGCGTTAGTCAGCCCGGACGGGTGACAACAGGGGAAGGGGCGAACGGCAGGGCTCTGGACACGACGGCCTTTAACAGGTGACAACTGCGGCTTGGTTCCCGCTCAGGCGCTAAAAACTATGAGCCGCTCCATCAAGCTGGATGGGGTATTTTCAAGTCCCAGGCGACCCATTCCACGCGGGGCGACGCTGTGCAGCCCGCCGCCCTTGCCACGATGTATTCGGCCAGCATGCTGCGCTGCGCGTTGGACAGAAAACCCGAGTAGGCCCAGGCCCAGAACGCCTGCGGCTCAATCAATTCACTCGCCATAGCCCTGCGCCCGCACCTCCGCCCAACTTTCCGGCCCGCCCAGCACGAACGGCGTGGCCTGGGTGTCGGTGGTCACTCGCGGGCCAGTTTCGTCTAGGTACACGTCGATTTCGCTGCGGATGCCGAAGCGTTTTTCGGCTGGATAGGTGCCGGGTTCAATGGTCACGCACAGCCCCGGTGTGAGGGTGCGGGTGTCGTGGGTTTCGTAGTCGTCAAGGTTCGCGCCCGCCCCGTGAATCTGCACCCCCAGGTCATGCCCGGTACGGTGCAGAAAGTATGGCTCCCAGTGAGGCCCCATCGCATTGCGGGCGGCGCGGTCGAGTTCCCAGCCTTGCAATTTGCCCCAGCCCTCGGCGGCGTAGCGCGTTTGCAGCAGCCTCAGCGCGATGTCACGGGCGGCTTTGACGGCGTTCCAGGCGGTCAGATACTCGGCGGAAGGTTCGCCAGCGTAGCCCACCCAGGTCACGTCCCCGAACGGGCGGCCCGGTTCCTGCGCCCAGAGGTCAATCAGGACGCACTGCCCCGGCGTCAGCGTGGCGTGCTGCGCCGCACTCGGTTCGTAGTGGCTGTCGGCGGCGTTGATGCCAAAACTGACGTTCACGTCGTGGCCCGCCTGCATCCCGGCTTCGGCAATCTGGCGCATAATCACGTCCTGGACTTCCAATTCGGTGACGGCTTGCCCCGCCTGCAGGCGTTCGTGAATCAGCCGGAAGGCGTCGTCTTTAGCCCGCATCAACACCTTCACGGCGCGTTCGTGGGCGGTCAAATCTTCGGGCGTCCACCTCAGGAAACTTTGCAGGAGGTCGGCGCTAGAGGCGATTTCTGTCGCGCCAGCCGAGCGCACCCGCTCCAGCGTTCCGGCGTCCACCCGGCTGACGTAAGGCACCGCGCCGCCGGGGCTATATTCCATCGCCAGCGTTTTGCCTGACAGCAAAGTTTTCAGGGCCGCGTCCAGTTCGGCGTGAGAACCGAAAGGACGTAATTCGGCGTCCCAGCCTGCGGAAATCCTGCGCCAGTTGCCGCCCTCAATGTGGTTGTGCAGCACCACCGCCCGGCCTTCACGCGGCACGAACACGAAAAAACGCCGCGTCAGAAAGACATTTTCGGGGATGCTCAGAACGCGGCGGGCGTGTGGATTGAAGCCCTGAAAGTCGTAAATCAGCCAGCCGTCAAAATTGGTGGTGGCGAGGGCCTGTTGCATCTGTTGGATGGGATTCATGGACCCAGGGTAGCGGGCCACCCAGCCCCTTTGTTTTTCCACTCACCACTCACCACTTCCCACTTCCCACCCACCACTCCCTATGCTGTGCCCATGCCCCCCCTCCTGCTCGGCCATCGCGGCAGCCCGCGCCAGTTCCCCGAGAACACCCTGCCCGGCTTTCAGGCGGCGCACGACGCTGGTCTGGACGGGGTGGAATGGGACGTGAGGCGCCTACACGACGGCACGCTTGTCATTCACCACGACCCTGCGCTGCCGGATGGACGCAAGCTACCTAAGCTGAGCCGCCAGGACTGGCCCGCCGACCTGCCCACGCTGCGGCAGGCGCTGGAATGGGCCGCCGACACGGGCGCTTTTGTCAATATCGAGCTGAAATTTGAGAGCGCGAAAGTAGATGACCGCGTGGCCCGCACCCTGCAAGCTGTTCGCGCCTTTGGCCTCAGCCGCCGCGTGCTGGTCAGTTCGTTCATGCCCACGCAGCTACGGGCCGCCCGCGAACTGGCCCCGGACATCGGGCGCGGACTGCTGATTCACCGGGCCTACCCCGGCTGGCTGCTGGGGGCGGTCATGCGCTGGACGGGCTGCGCGGCCCTGCATCCGACCCATGAAATCGTGGACGCGGCGCTGATGCAGCAGGCTAAGGCGCACGGCTGGCGCGTCAATGCCTGGACCGTCAACGACGAGGCCGAGGCGCGGCGGCTGGTGGCGCTGGGCGTGAACGGCCTGATTGGAGACGTGCCGGAGATGCTGCTGGCGGGCGTTAGGGCCACTTGAGCGGCAGACCGAGTTGCCGCGCGGCCTCGGCTTTGGCCCGGTCAAATACCCGGCCCTCGACCCCGGCATAGGATGACCCGAACATCACACCGCGCACATACCAGGGAAACAGCCGCCGCACGTCCTCGGCGGGCGAGCCTTCGCGGGGGCTTTCGAGCGCCGTGATGTGGCCGCCAACCACCGTCGCCCGGAAATGGTTGCCGCTGCCCGAAAGCTGGGCATGGTCGCCATTTTTGTAGACCAGCACGCACGCGCCGTAGCCGTACACCTTGCCGAACAGCGCCAGCATCTGCTGATGGCGGCACAGGCTGATGAAGTGTGATGTCCAGTAATGCTTGCGGATAAATGCCGGGTCATTCAACATAGATTTTCCCAGCAGCGCGGCGTCAATCTGTTCCGAAACACTCGCAACAGGAGCCGCCTGCACAGGCAGCAGCATAAGCAGAGCCAGAGCAGGCAGCAAGCGACGTTTCATACGGTCAATTTACAGACCAGCACGCGGCGGGGCGCCCCCCAAAAGTCTCAGATTGAGACGCTCACGCCGTACAACCTGCCGTACTTTTCGCGCAGGTATTTCAGGTAGGGCGCGGCGGTCATGGGCTGTCCGGTGGCGCGGCGCACCAGTTCGCCCGGGGTAAAGCGGCTGCCGTGGCGGTACACGTTTTCGCGCAGCCAGCCGTGCAGGCGGCCAAACTCGGCGCGGGCGATGTCGGCGCTCAGGCCGGGGTTGGCGGCCTCGGCAGCGGCGTAGAACTGGGCGCTGAGGACATTGCCCAGCGTATAGCCCTGAAACGCCCCGCCAATGGTGCCAAAGTACCAGTGAACGTCCTGCAATACGCCGTCCACGTCGCTGGGCGCACGCAAGCCCAAGCTCTGCTCGTAGGCGGCGTGCCACGCTTCCGGCAGGTCACGGATCGCCAGTTGGCCGCTCAGCATCTGCCGCTCCAGTTTGTAGCGGGTAATCACATGCAGGTTGTAGGTCAGTTCGTCGGCGTCGGTGCGAATCAGGCTGCGCGACACGGTGTTGGAGGCGCGGTACATCTCGTCAGCGCTCACGTCCTTCAATTGTTCAGGAAAGGCGTCGCAAAACTTGCCGAAATACGCCTGCCAGAAGGCTTCCGAGCGGCCCACCAGATTTTCCCAGAGGCGCGACTGGCTCTCGTGAACGCCCGAGCTGACGCCGCCGCCCAGCGGAGTCCCCAGGTATTCGGCGGCGACGCCCTGCTCGTACATGGCGTGGCCCGACTCGTGCAGGGTGCTGTAAAGCGCGTCGGTGGGGTCGTTTTCGCGCACGCGGGTGGTAATTCGGGTGTCGTGGTTGCCCAGCCGGGTCATGAACGGGTGATGGGTCAAATCCTGGCGGCCCTGTGTGAAGTCGTAGCCGTAATCGCGGATGACCGCCTCGCCAAATTTGAGCTGCTGGTCAGCGGGAAAGTGCCGCGCCAGAAAGTCGGTGCGGGGTTTTTCGGCCTGGGCCACCGCGTCAATCAGCGGCACCAGCGCCGTGCGAAGTTCGGCAAAAACCGCGTCAATCTGCGCCGCACTCATGCCTTCATCCGACTGGTCAATGAAATAGTCCATCGGATCAGCAAATTCGGGGAAATAGCTGGCGGCTTGCAGGCTCAGGTCGAGGGTCTTTTCCAGAATGGGCTGCATCCGCGCAAAGTCGTTGGCGGGGCGGGCCTGCGTCCAGGCGCTGTAGCTGTCGCCGCCGTGCTGGCTCCACTCGGCCACAAAGCTGGCGGGCAGGCGGGCCGATTCCTCGAAGCGCTTGCGGGCGAGTTGCAACATCCGGGTCTGTTCGGGCGACAGGTCGCTGCGTTTTTCAGCCTTCTCCAGCAGCTTGCCATAAGCGGGGTCGGTGGCGCGGGCGTGGCTGAGGGTGGCGACCAGCGCCTGCTGCCGCGAACGCCCGGCGGCGGCCTGCTTGGGCATGTAGGTGCTCTGGTCCCAGCCCAGTAGCGCGTCGATGCCGCCCAGGTCGGCGAGTTCCTGCCAGCGCGTCTGAAGTTCCTGCCACTGCGTATCCGGTTTGGTCATGGCTTTAGGGTAAGACCTGCCGGATGAGATAGGTCGGATGTAGAGCATTTGACCAAAAGAAGTTGCCTTGTGGCCCCCTCACCCCTTGCTACGCAAGGCCCTCTCCCACAAGGCTAGAGGGTCAAAAGAATCCCCCTGTCGCCTTTTCTACTCACCACTTCCCACTGACCACTCCCCAAACCCCCCCCCACCACGCACTATCCTGTCCCCATGAACCTGCCCTAAGCCCGCGCCGCCCTCGCCCAAGCCCGCCGCGTCGCCGTGCTGACCGGGGCCGGAATCAGCGCCGAGAGCGGTATCCCGACCTTCCGCGACGCCCAGACCGGCCACTGGGCACGCTTCAGGCCCGAAGACCTCGCCAGCCCGCCCGCCTACCAGCGCGACCCCGAGATGGTCTGGGAGTGGTACGCGGGGCGCTACCGCGACGTGCTGGCGGCCCAGCCGAACGAGGGCCACCGCCTGCTGGCCGAACTGGAAGCGCACAAGGGCGCGGGCTTTTTTCTGGCGACCCAGAATGTGGACGGCCTGCACGCCCGCGCCGGAAGCGGAACGCACGGCGGCACCCTGGTCGAGCTGCACGGCAACCTGCTGAGCGCCCGCGACGAAAAGACCGGCGAAATCTTCCCGCTGCCCGCGCCTGAGGGGTTGCAGACACCGCCCGTCTCACCCAACGGCAACCGGATGCGCCCCAACATCGTCTGGTTTGGCGAATATCTGCCCGAAGCGGCCCTGAATGCCGCCCATCAAGCCTTTGCCGGGGCCGAGGTCGCGCTGATTATCGGCACCAGCGGCGTGGTTTACCCGGCGGCGGGGCTGGCCCTGGAAGCGATGGCGGAGGGCGCAACCGTTATTGAAATCAACCCCGACGAAACGGAACTGACGCCGCTGCTGACCTTCAGCCTGCGCGAGAAGGCGGGGCAGGGGCTGCGGCTCTTGCTGGAGTGAGGGAAGTAGTGAGTGGAGAGGGATTTTTGGAGTGGGGTGCGAAAAATGGTGGTCTGGACGCCCCCTCACCCCTTGCTTCGCAAGGCCCTCTCCCACAAGGGGCGAGGTTTTTTTCCTCTACCCTTGCGGGAGAGGGAGGGAGCCGCAACGCGGCGGAAGGGTGAGAGGGCGTGTGACCACCTCCACTTCCTACTTCCCACTCACCGAATCGCCCCCAGCAACCCCGCCAGCCCCCCCACAAAGCCGTCGTCCAGTCGGCCCCAGGCCGGGTCAAAGGGCTGCGTGCGGGTTACGTCGTTGGGCACGACCACCACGCGCATTCCGGCGGCGGCGGCGGCGGTGGCCCCGTTCAGGCTGTCTTCCACGGCCAGGCACTCGGCGGGGCGCACGCTCAGGCGTTCAGCGGCCAGCAGATACAATTCGGGGTCGGGCTTGACGCGGGTCACGTCGTAGCGGGTGGCGGTGGCCTCAAACAGGTCAAGCAGCTCATGTTGCGACAGCCAGCGCGTCACCCAGTCGCGGTCACTGCTGGTCGCCAGCCCCAGCTTCAGCCCGGCGGGTTGCACGGCCCGCAGCACTTCGCGCACACCGGGGCGCACGTCCTGAGCACGGATGTCGGCCAGCAGGCGATCATGCAGGGTGGCCTGCACGTTGGCGCGGTCACTCTGCACTGGCCCAGGCAGCCCGGCCCAGGGGTCGAAGGCGTCCCAGGTGCCCACCCCACGCTGCCAGTCGCTCAGGGCCAGTTCGCGGCCATGTTCGCGGTACAGCGCTTCCCAGCGGCGAAATTCGGTGGTCTCGGTGTCCAGAATGGTGCCGTCAAAGTCAAAGATAATGGCCCGCAGGCCAGCCGGAACGGTCACGGGCTGGGTCATTCTGCCAGTCTACGGGCCTTCGGTCAGGACAAACTCATGGCCCTCACTTTTGGCCGCCTGCCAGCCGCTCAGGGCACCACGCGCGTACCCGCCTCGCCCCGCGCCGCCGCCGCCAGCACTCCAGCCTGCATCCCGCTGGCGATAGTGGCGTGCGGCGCCTCCCGCTCCAGCGCGTCCAGCGCAGCCCGCACCTTGGGAATCATGCCTCCGGCGATCCAGCCCGCCTGAATACCTTCTTCAACCTCGGCACGGGTTAGCTGCGCGGCGCGGCTCTCGGGATTCGGGAAGTCGCGGTACACCCCGTCCACATCAGTCAAAAAGATGATGCCCTGGCCCAGCGCCCCTGCCACGGCCCCGGCGGCGGTATCGGCGTTCACGTTCAGCGCGTCGCCACCCGGCCCGACGGCCACGCTGCCGATGACCGGGGTCAGGCCCGCACCCAGCAGCGTGCGAATCAGGTCGGCGTTTACTCCGGTCACGCGGCCCACGCGCCCCAGTTCAGGATCGAGGATTTCGGCCCGCAGCAGCTCACAGTCGCGGCCCATCAGCCCTACCGCCTGCCCGATGTCCTGCGAGAGCTGCTTATTCAGCTGACACAGCGCCATTTCGACCACGTCCATGGCCGCCGGGCTGGTCACGCGTAGACCGCCCCGGAATTCGCTGGGGACGTTGCGGGCCGCCAGTTCGCGCTCGATCATCGGGCCGCCACCGTGAACGACCACCACCGGAAAAGTGCCGCGCAGCCCGGCGATTTCTGCGGCCACCGCCCGCCGCAGCTCCAGGCTTTTCATGGCGTTGCCACCGTACTTGACGATCATGCTCAGAGTGTAACGGTCAGGGCTGCGCCAGCCGCGCAACCTGATCCTGTTCGCCGGGTGCAGCGGGCCTGAGCCGTTTGGCGTACCACGTCATCGCGGGGCGGGCGTCCAGTTCAAAGGTGTAGCCCAGGCGCTCCCAGAAGCGCACGCCGCGCGGGTTGTCGCCCAGCACACTGGCCAGGATGCGGCAGGTGCCGCGTGGCAGGCGCGCCTCGAACTGCTGGATGGCCTGCGCCCCCAGGCTCTGGTTCTGGCGGTCATGGTGGATCAGCAGCAGGTTGATGGTCACGTCGCCCGGCTGCGGGTAGTCGGACTTGTAATCCAGGCTGCCGACCAGCTGCCCCGCGTCGTCATGCAGCAGTTCCAGATGCCGCCGGGGGTCTTGAATGGCCGTGGCGACGTCGGCCTCGACCTCGGGCAGCGTGGGGGTATGGTTGCCCAGCAACGCAAAATAGTTTGGGGCCGCCAGATAGGAGGCGTGCAGCAGAGGCGCGAGGTGCAGGGCTACAGGGGTGAATTCCAAAGTAGTGAGTCCTTCCACCCGACGGGCGGCTGGTTTAACCAACAAGTCGAGAATACGCCGACGTTATGACAGTTTTATGCCACTCACTTACTGGCCGGGCTTGAGACTGCCTTCATTCGCCCACTGGCTCAGCCGCGCTATCCTAAGGGAATATGAACGCTGTGCCACCCACTTCTGCTGCCGGTTTTTACGCCCGCCGCCTGGCCCGGCCCGGCGCGGTACTGGCGCCTATGGCGGGGTACAGTGACGCGCCCATGCGTCAGCTGGCCGCCGAGCAGGGGGCACTCTGGACCGTCAGCGAAATGATCAGTGCGCGCGGGCTGGCGCTGGGCGGCGAAAACGAGAGCCTGCATCTGGGCCGCCCGTACCCCGGCGAAACGGGACGAGTGGTGCAGCTGTTCGGAGCCGACCCGGACATCCTGGCCGACGCCGTGCAAAAGGCCCAGGCGTGGTTTGCGCCCGCTGCCATAGACCTGAATATGGGCTGCCCGGTGCCCAAAGTGCGCGGTAAGGGTGGCGCGTGCCTGCTCCAGACCCCAGAAGTCGCCTTCGACCTAATCCGCGCCATGAAAAGCGCCACCACCCTGGATGTGAGCGCCAAGATTCGCCTAGGCTGGGACAGCAACCGGAGTATCGAGATCGCTCAGGGGTTGTCGGAGGCGGGGGCCGCCGTGATAACTGTACATGGCCGCACCAGTGCCCAGCGGTACACGGGGCAGGCCGACTGGGAAGCCATTGCGCGGGTCGCGGCCAGCGTGCCGACTCCGGTGATCGGCAGCGGCGACATCCTGAGCGCAGAGCAGGCCCGAGAACGTCAACGCCTGGGCGTGGCCGCAGTCATGATCGGGCGCGGCGCGGTAGGCAATCCCTGGATTTTCCGGGCGCTGGCCGACGAGAACCCGGAGCGGCCCACCCCTGCTCAGCGGGCCGCCACCGCGCTCAGGCACGCCGAATTACAACACCAGTTCTACAGTGCCCCGGATCGCTACCGCCCCGGCGAAATGCGCTACGCCAGCATGAAACCGCTGCGTAAGGTGCTGCCCAAGTACCTGCCCGACTGCCCCGAACTGCACGCTGAACTGGTACAGGTCGAACGTATCGAGGACGTGCGCCGCCTGCTGGAGCCGCTGACCGACTTACAGAAACCTAAATATAGGGGGCCGGAACAGCATGAAAGCGCTGCTCCCGCGCTATTCTCTTAAACGATCATGAACGCCCAAGAGTATTACGCCTACCTGTCCGCCTCCCGCGAACAGCTCTGGAATTTTGTGCGGGCCCTTCCCGCTGCTGACCAGAACCGTGACATGATCGAAAACGGCGAACGTTTTCATTCCATCAAGGACCTGCTGCTGCACATCAGCGATGTCGAGGACCACTGGATTCATACCATTGCCCGCCAGGACGGGGTGCAGCGCGAAGGCCGCTACCAGCACGACTGGGTCAGGCCGCGTGCCGAACAGTACGACCTGAACTGGATCATCGAATACAGCCAGGAAGTGACGCGCCGCACCCGCGAATTTCTGGGCAGCCAGCCGGACCTGACCCGCCCGGTCAAACTGATTCAGGATGACCCGGCCAGCGAAACGGCCACGCTGGACCATCTGCTGTGGCACGTGATGACCCATGAAGTGCGCCATACCGCGCAGATCGCCCTGATGATCCGGCAGCTGGGCCACACCCCGCCCTGGCTCGATTACCTGCGCTTCGTTCGCCCTGAGCTCCCGGATATTCCGCAAATCGGCACCGACCCCGGCGACGGCATCGAAGACGAGGAATAACCGGTAAACGGAAGGCGGCGCTCAGGTCTTCCGTTTTCTTTTGTCCGGCCACAGCCAGCGCACCGCGAACAGGGCGATCAGGCCCAGCACCACGATCAGCGGCCCGGTGTGGTCTTTTTTGACGCCCCACCAGTAGTGCAGCGTCGCTAAACCCACCGCCGGATACACCAGCCGGTGCAGCCGTGTCCAGCGGGCAAACCCCAGCCGGGCCACGCTGCGGGGCGTGCTGGTCAGCGCGAGGGGCAGCAACAGCAGCAGCGCCAGAAAACCCACCGTCACGAAGGGCCGCTTCAGAATGTCCTGGGCCATCTGCGACAGGCTCAAGTCCTGGTCCAGCAGGTAGATGCCCAGATGCAGCGCGGCATAAAAAAAGGCGAGCAGCCCCAGCGCCTTGCGTATCCGGGCAGGCCAGGGCCAGTGCGTCAGGCGGCGCAGCGGCGTGCAGGCCAGCGAAAGCAGCAGCAGAATCAGGGCCAGTTGCCCGGTCTGGTGGGTCGCCTGCTTGATCGGGTTGGCCCCCAGCACGCCGCGCATGGCGTCTGCGGCCAGAACCGCGGCGGGAAGCAGCCCGCCCACGCTGACCGCCGGGACCAGCCAGTTCCAGCGGCCGGGGGGCTTCAAGACCCCACCATCAGAAGTTGAGGCGCAGGTCCAGCCCCTTGTACAGGTGCGCCACCTGCTCGGCGTACCCGTTGAAGGGCAGCGTCTGGCGGCGGGAAAGCTCACCGATGCGCCGCTCGGTGGCCTGACTCCAGCGCGGGTGATCGACCGCCGGGTTCACGTTGGCGTAAAAACCGTACTCGGACGGGGCCGCCAGCGCCCAGGTCGTGACGGGCCGCTCGCTGGTCAGTGTGATTCGCACGATGCTTTTGATGCCCTTGAAGCCGTATTTCCAGGGCACCACCAGCCGCAGCGGTGCGCCGTTCTGGTTGGGCAACGCCCGCCCGTCGAGGCCCAGCGCCATGAAAGTCAACGGGTGCAGGGCCTCGTCTAGCCGCAGCCCCTCGGTGTAGGGCCACTGGAGCACCTGCGAACGCTGCCCCGGCATCTGCGCGGGGTCGTGCAGCGACGTGAACCTGACATATTTCGCCTTGCCCGTCGGCTCCAGACGGCGAATGAGAGCGGCCAGTGGAAAGCCCATCCAGGGCATGACCATGCTCCAGCCTTCCACACAGCGCATCCGGTATACGCGGTCTTCGAGCGGAAACCACGACTGCAAGGTGTCCATGTCCACGGTCTGGGGCTTACGCACCTCTCCGTCGATCCTGACCGTCCAGGGGCGCGTGCGCAGCGAACCCGCGTTCTGCGCCGGGTCGGACTTGTCGAGGCCGAACTCGTAGAAATTGTTGTACGTCGTGGCCTGCTCGTAGGGCGTGACGGCCTCGGAGGTGTCGTAAGGCCCCAGGGGACGCTTGACCCGGCCCAGAGGCGCGGCGCTTTTGCCTGCCGCCTCGGCCCCCGAGGGACGGCGCGTGAGCAGTTCGAGGCCCCCACCCAGCCCCGCCACCGTCGCCGTAAACAGCGTGGCCGAGCGCAGAAACTCGCGGCGGGACGTGGCCGGTCGAGACGTGGCCGGTTGAAGGTTGGGCTGGGCCGTATCCGCGCCGACTTCGTCGCCTTCACGCTGCACCGGGAGTTTTGCCATACCTGTATTGTGCCCGGCTCAGCGTCCGCGCAAGGTGCCCTGCACCGCACTCATGAACTCGGCGCGGGTGCGGGCGTCGCTGCGGAACAGGCCGCGCATGGCGCTGGTGGTGGTGCTGCTGTTCTGCTTCTGCACGCCGCGCATAGCCATGCACAAGTGCACGCCTTCCATCAGTACCGCCACGCCTTTGGGAGCCAGCAGGTCCTGCACCGCGTCGGCGACCTGCGTGGTAATGCGCTCCTGCACCTGTAAACGCCGCGAGTACAGGTCCACGATGCGGGCAAATTTGCTGAGGCCCAGAATTTTGCCGTTGGGAATGTAGGCGATATGCGCCCGGCCATAAAACGGCAGCATGTGATGCTCGCACATGGAGTAAAACTCGATGTCCTTCACGATGACCATTTCGCTGCCCTCGGCGGCAAAAATACCCTCCCCGACCACCCCAGCAAGTGTCTGGCCGTAGCCCTCGGTCATGTAGGCCCAGGCTTTAGCCACACGCTGGGGCGTGCGCTCAAGGCCCTCGCGCCCAGGGTTTTCACCAATGGCCGTGAGCCAGTCTCGGGTCAGGGGTTCGAGTTCGGAAATGGTCCGCGGTTGCTCAGACTTGCTCAAATGGATGTCCTCCGGCACAAATGATACGGATTCCGATTGAATCCAGCAGTTTTGGATTCAATCCGACTTGCAAAGCTGCGCAGCAGAGCGGATGCGAGTAGGAAAAATTCGTATGAACCGATTGTAGGCGCCCAGGCAGGCCACAAAAAACCGCCATCGCCCCGGAGTCGTGGGGGCAATGACGGCCTGAGAGAATGTCTGCCAAGCTTTTAAATACATGCCAAGTGATGATTGCATCATCGCCCCGAGCGGGCTTGAAAAGCTGCGAAGCAAAGTGAGTAGGCAAAAGAAGCTCTCGGCGGAAGTGGATTCGTAGAGCTGCTTACAGAGCAGGTCCGGGCGCTTTTTCCAGACCTGCGTAACGGTGGCCAAGAGCTCCTTAGCAGGGCGAGTTGCTAAATATTTTACACTTGTCAAATGGCGTGTATACCGACTTATCCTTCAGAGATGACCGATAAAGAATGGGCTGTATTTCGCGGATATGTCGCCCGCCTCACCATCCTCCGCGCCCCAGTCCTTAGCCTGAGCCATGCAAAAATCTGCCCCGCTGCAAACTCTGTCGCTCAAATCCGCTCCGCTCAAGTCGGCGCTGCCGCGCACCATTGACCTCTCTAACCCCTCCAACCGGTACGCGGCAGGCGGTTTCGTGGCGGGCGTGCTGCTCTCGCGGGTGCTGGGGCGGCCCTGGAAACAGGCATTAGGCGACGGGCTGGCGGGTTTTGCGGGCTGGGCCACGGCGCGGGAACTCGACCCCGACCACACCCAATCAGCCACTATTGCGCTGCCGCTGGCGCTGGGGGCGGCGCTGCTGGGCGGCACGCCGAATCCGCTGGGCAGCTTTACGGCCATGTCGGGGCTGCGGGTGCTGGCGGGCACGGTGGGCCATGCTCCCACGGCGCTCGATACTATGGCGCTGATGGCCCAGGCCATTCTGGCGGCGGGTGCGGGCGAGCGGGTGGCCGCCGCCGTGCTGGGCGTGAGTCTGGGCCTCTCGGCGGCGCGGGGCGACCAGTTCAGTCCGGCTCCAGAGGGCGCGCTCGTGGGCGCAGCGGCCTTGCTACCCAGTCGTGACCACTCGCCCAAGCGCAGCGTAGTCAGTGACCTGCTCAGCCTCGCCGCGCTGGGCACCTACGGCGTATTGACCCGCCCCGAAACCGTGACCAGCAAGTGTGACCAGACCCCCGCCAAAGTGGCCGACGAGCGGATTGAACTGGCCCGCAAAACCGCGCTGGGGACACTCGCCGCCGGGCTGCTGCTGCGGCAGACGCGCTCGCTGGCTCCGCTGGCGGCGGCGGTGCTGAGTGTGGGCTGGCGGCGTCTGTCTGAGTAGTGAGTGGCCGCCGGGCGGTCATCCCTACTCTTGATAAACCAGCTTCATTTAGACTTCATCGGCCCACCGGAGCATAGCTCCATGAACTGGCATCTGTTGACCTTTTCGGCTTCCGCCCTGGCCCTGACCGCCCTTTCCGGAGGCTCTGCCCTGACCCGGCAGGTGCAGTTTCGCCAGGGCACTCACGCCGCCTACTTTGGTGGCACGGTGCGCGGCTACGGTTACGACCGCTATACCTTCACGGCCCGCGACGGGCAAAAGCTGAACGTTTCGCTGGATACGTCCCATCTGGACGCGGTGGTGGGCGGCAAATCGCTGAGCGACTTCGTGGACGTGACTGACCACACTCTGACCCTGCCTGCTAACGGCACCTACGAACTGCGAATCCTACAGACCCGTGCGGCGGCCCGCCAGGGCACAGTCAAGCCGTACAAAGTCACCATCGACATTCGCTGATTCCGGCAGCGGTCAGGCTATGCAAAAAGGCCGGGGCTACGATGCTCCGGCCTCTTGCTGTGACTCAAGAATCAGGCGTTTTAACGCTTACTTGCGTCCCAGCCCCGCGCCCAGTTGCAGCGGGCTGTCGAGCTTGAGCCACAGGAACTCGTTGGCGTCCTTGACATCCTTGCCGCGCCCGCCTGTAGCCGGGTAGTTATTGTCGTTGGCGACCAGAATGGTGTTGGCGTCCAGCACGATGATGTTTTCGATAGTCACGTACGGGAACTTGAACACGCCGCCCTGGGTGCTGGGCGCGAGGCCCTGTGGGTCGCTGATGTTCATCAGGTCGGCTACCAGCGTCTTCTTGAGGGTGCCGTCGGCGTTTTTGGCACTCATGTCCAGCAGGTACACGCGCTTCAGCTTGGCCGCGTCGCCCTGCGCCTGATCGCGCTCCAGCACCAGCAGTTGGTGGTCGTTGACAAAGGTCATGTCGCCGATGGAGTTGCTGGCGTCGTCCAGCGGGTAGCGTCCCACCAGACTCCATTTCCGGCTGGCCAGGTCGATGGCGTGCAGGCGAATCTGGCCGGGCAGGTCGCCCGCGACGGTCTTTTCCAGCAGGGCGTAGATGGTCTTGCCGTCGGGCGAGAGATTGAAGCCCTCGAAGCC
>JAGLBK010000051.1 GCA_018260275.1 Deinococcus sp. | reverse complement strand
CGGGCAGGCTGCGCGTCTGGTACGGCTGGTGGTTCTTCAGCTCCCCAGTGATGAGGGCCGTGCCGTTTTCATAGCGGATATTGGCGGTCTGTACCTGCCGGTGCGCCAGCGACTGAGTAAAGTCGGTCAGTGTCAGGTCGTTGCCGGTGCCTCTGGGAGCGAAGAACAGCAGGGCCAGCAGCACGGCCACGGTGCCGATACCAGCCGCCCAGCCCCATGACCACTTCATGTGCGGTTGTGTTTCCAGACGCCGTGAGACATGCCCCAGTTTACGGCGCTGACCGTCCCGGACAGGAGTAGGCCGGACACACTTGCGGAGCGGACAGACCACAAAAAAGCGTGACCCCGCCCGGAGATCACGCTGGCTGTTCTGAGAATCAGCCGATTTCTTCGGCCATCTGCTCGTTGCGCATGGCGTCGGCAATGGCCTGTATCGCTGCCGTCTCGTCCTCGCCGCTGGTCTGCACTTTGAAGGTCGTGCCGGGTTGGATGCCCTGGCTGAGCACCTTCATCATGTTCTTCATGCTGACGCTGTCCTCGGCAACCAGGGTCACGTCACTGGCAAAGCCTTTGGCGACCTTGACGAGGGCGCTGGTGGGGCGGGCGTGCAGGCCCTGGGGGTCGGTGAGTTTGAAGGTTTTTTCGAGCATGGGGAGTCTCCTTTTGGTGAGTGGGTAGTAGTGAGTGGTCAGTGGGACGGTGGGGAGGCTTGTGGCGTGTTGCTTGTGGCTTATGGAAAAAGCGGTGTGGGCGATTTCCTTAGATCCTTCGGCGTTTAGACCCTTAGGCGGCTGCGGTCTTCAGTCTTACTCCAGCGCCTTATAAGCCGCCACAATCTGCGCGTGCATGGGATTTTCGGCGCTCAGACCGGTGGTTTCGATCACGGCGGCCTCGATGCCCTTGTCTTTAATCAGGCTCTGCACTTGCACCGACTGGGGGTCTTCGGGGTTGTCGTAGCGCAGGGCGGCGGCGGCTCCGCGCAACAGGGCGTCGTGCGGCAGGCCCAGGTCGGCGGCCATCTGGGCGGGGCCGATGATGCGGTCTTTGGCTCCCAGCTTACGCAGCGGCTCGCGGCCCACGCGCAGCACCTCGTCGCGGATGTGCGGGTTCTGGAACCGCTTGGCAATTTTCTGGATGTACTTCTCGTGTTCAGCTTCGTCGAAGCCGTACAGCTTGACCAGCGCCGCCCCGCTCTGGCGCATGGCGGCCAGCACATATCCCTGAATCTCGGGGTCGTTAATGCTGTCCTCGACGGTCTGGTGGCCCTTGCGGTTGCCCAGGTAGGCGGTGATGGCGTGGCCGCTGTTCAGGGTAAACAGTTTGCGCTGCACATACGCCACCAGATTGTCGGTGAGCTTCATGCCCTCAATTCTGGGCACCGGCCCCTTGAAGGCGGGTTCCTCGACAATCCACTCGTAGAAGGCTTCCACGCCCACGTCCAGCGGGTTTTCGCCGGTGAACGGCGGCACAATCCGGTCAACCGACGAGTTCGGAAATCCGACGTGCTGATCGGCATATTTCTTGCTTTCGTCCGACAGGTGGGTGTAGACCTGCTCCTTGAGGAAGCTGCTCGCGCCAACCATGTTCTCGCAGGCAATAATGTTCAGATTGCCCGCATTGGCCTTCGCCCGCGCCTCGATACCCTGGGCCAGCGTACCGGCGATAATTTTCAGCACGTTGGGGCCGACGGCGGTGGTAATTAGGTCGGCGCTGGCGATGGCGGGCACGATGTCGGGGCCATTGCTGAGAATCCCGGTCACGCCCGACACCTTTTCCTCGCGCTTGTCGAGATCCATGATGTGAATGGTGTACTCGCCCTGCTCTCTGAGCGCGTTAATCACCTTTTCGTTCACATCGGCAAAAATCAGTTTGTAGCCGCTCTGGACTAGCAGCGCCCCGATAAAACCGCGTCCTATGTTGCCTGCTCCGAATTGAATGGCGGTTGGCATTTGAATTTCCTCCTGTGGAATGCACTGTGCTGCCCTGAATCTATACCCGGCAGGCCATGAGCGATGGGCCATGAGCCATGAGGTCGCCCTCCAAAGCTCATGGCCCATCGCTCAACGACCCTTAGGCCGTAAACGTGCGGTAAATCTCGTCCACGTCGCTGGTGCGGGCCAGTTTCATCACGGTGTCCTCGTCCTCCAGGGCGTCGGCAATCTTGGAGAGGATTTGCAGGTGCTCGTCTCCGGCTCCGGCAATCCCGATGACCAGATAGGCCCGTTCACCGTCGAAGTCCACGCCGCCTGGATACTGGCAGACCACGATGCCACTGGTCTTGATAGCCGCCTTGGCCGCGCCCACACCGTGCGGAATCGCCACGCCGTTGCCGATGTAGGTGCTGGCGACCTTTTCGCGCTCCAGCATGGCGGGGATGTAGTTGGCGTCCACGTATCCGGCATTCTGGAGCATCTGCCCGGCACGTACCACGGCGTCGTCACGGCCCACGGTGGGCAGCCCCAGCACGATGTTTTCACGGCGCAGCACGCTACTGGACTGGGCAGGGGCAGCACTGGCCGGAGCATAAGCGGTGGCGGGCGCTGGGGGCGGGGTCTGGGTGACGACCGGCGCCGCAGCGGCAATCACGGTCGTGGCTACCGGGGCCACGGCGGGGGCGGCAGCAGCCGCTTTCAACTCGTTGACCATGCGGTCATACACGGGGTTGCCCACAAAGTTGTCGATAGACACGTGGCGGGCCCCCGGAATCTTGGTGCGGGCACGCGAGGTCAGCGTCTGCTGGGTCACGACCACATCGGCGTCGGCGGGGATGTTCTCGATGGAGGTGTTGGTTACTTCGATAGGCAGACCCGCGGCCTGAATCTTCTTGCGGAAGCCGGTAGCTCCCATGGCGCTCGACCCCATGCCCGCGTCGCAGGCGAAGATGACTTTCTTGATGGGGCCACCCTGATTCAGGAAGCTCAGGTCGGTGGTGACGCCGTTCGTAACGGGCGTGGCTACGCCGCCGGTCGCCACGGCGCCGGGCGCGGGAGGAGCATTCTTGAGGGCTTTGGATTCGGCCTGGGCGGCACTCAGGGCGTCGTCGTCGTACGTCGCGCCGCGCAGCAGAACAGCCGACACCAGGAAGGACACGATGGCCGCGACGGCGATGGCCGCGAGGTTGGGCAGGTATCCGCCTTTGGGGGTCATCGCCATGACGGCGAAAATGCTGCCAGGCGAGGCCGCCGACACCAGACCGCCGTGCAGGGCGACCAGGGTGGCGATCCCCGACATGCCCCCGGCGATGACCGCCAGCAGCAGAATGGGGCGCATGAGCACGTAAGGAAAGTAGATTTCGTGAATGCCGCCGAAGAAGTGAATGATCGCTGCGCCGGGAGCCGAGGCACGGATGCTGCCTTTGGCGAACATCCAGTAGGCCAGCAGCACGCCCAGGCCGGGGCCGGGGTTGGCTTCCAGCAGGAAGTACACCGACTTGCCCAGTTGCTTGCTCTGCTCGGTGCCCAGCGGGGTCAGGATGCCGTGGTTGATGGCGTTGTTGAGGAACAGGATCTTGCCGGGTTCGATGAACAGAGACACCAGCGGCAGCAGGTGCAGCTTGACTAGCACCGCGACGCCGCTCGAAACCAGCTTGCTGAACGCTTCGACGACCGGGCCGATAGCGTAAAAGCCCAGAATAGCCAGCAGGGTGCCGATAATCCCCGCCGAGAAGTTGTTGACCAGCATCTCGAACCCGGTCGGAATACGCGGCCCCACCGTGCGGTCAAATTGCTTGATGACCCAGCCACCGAGCGGCCCCATGATCATCGCGCCGATAAACATAGGAATGTCGGTCCCGACGATGACACCCATCGCGGCAATCGCGCCCAGCACGCCGCCGCGGTGGTCGGCCACCAGTTTGCCGCCGTTGTAGGCGATCAGCAGGGGCAGCAGATAGGTGATCATCGGACCGACCATCTTGCCGAGGTTGGCATTGGGCAGCCAGCCAGTCGGGATAAACAGCGCTGTAATCAGGCCCCAGGCGATAAAGGCCCCGATGTTGGGCATGACCATCGCGCTCAGGAAGCGTCCGAAGCCCTGCACGCGGTCTTTGTTGCTGCGTACCGTGGGAGGTGGGGAAACGGTGGTGGTCATGTAGACCTTCCTTGAAGGATAAATTGATTCATTAGCATGTATTGTCAGATTTTTGTAAGAGGTTCACAAGTACGGCCCTTGCAAATCAGGCCCCTGTCTAGAAGAAGACAGCGGGATTTTGCTGGGCTATCCATGCCTGGCGGGCCTTTTGGAAGCGCTTCCCCGGCTCTTTTGAACCGAGTTCAGAGTTGGAGCTTTTTCCCTATGTCACGGCAGAAAAGCGGGGTCAGGCGGGCAGTTGGGCTTAAACTGGGCGCACTTCCAAATCACCTGGCGCGGCTCCTCGGAAAGCGCCCAAAGGACTGTCTATGATCGAACTTCCTCAACAACTGGTCAAAATCGGAGCGGCACCTGCCAGCAAGGACGACGCCATTCAGCAGATCGTGCAGCTGCTTGCGGCGTGCGGCAACGTGGACCCGGCCTACATCGGCGGCATGCGCGAGCGTGAAACGCAGGCGAACACCTATCTGGGCAGCGGCGTGGCTATTCCGCACGGCACGCCCGAGTCACGTCACCTGATTCACAAGACCGGAATTGCCGTATTGCAGGTGCCCGGCGGCGTGCAGTGGGGCGAGGAAGACGAGCCGGTGCATCTGGTCATCGGCATCGCGGCGGCCAGCGACGAACACCTGCAAATCCTGCGCCGCCTGACCCGTGTGCTGGGCGACGACGAACTGGTCGAAAAGCTGTGGGTTACCCCAGACGCGAACGACATCATCGAAGCGCTGACCGGAGAGCGTCCCAGCGTGGCTGCCACACCTGCGGCTTCTGCGGCGGTCACTCCTGTCGGTGCCCCGGCTCCAGTGGCTCCGGTTCCAGTGGCTTCTGCCGCGCCCGCCTCCCCGGACGGCCTGCCCTACTCGGCGCAGGTCACGCTGCCCAACCCGCAGGGTATGCACGCCCGGCCCGCGACCATGCTGGCAAACCTGGTCAAGAAGGCCGGGGGGCAGGTGCGCCTCTCGCGTGACGGCGGCAAGGGGGCCAACGCCACCAAGCTGATGGAACTGCTGAGCCTGGGCCTCACGCAGGGCACCACCTTTACCGTCAGCGCTGACAGCGAGGCGCTGCTCAAGCAGGTCGTGGACGCCGTTCACGCCGGGCTGGGCGACGACCTGAACGCCGCGCCCGCGCCCAAAGCCGGAGCGCCTACCGTCAAGCGCCAGCCCGACTGGGTGCCGCAGCAGGTCGGCGCGACCCTCGAAGGTGTGGGGGCCGCCGACGGACTGGTGGTCGGTTTTACCCGCCAGCACGCCCCCAAAGCCATCGTGGTGCGCGACGAACCCGGCGACGCAGCCACCGGCGCCGCGCAACTCGACGCCGCCCTCAAAGCCGCCGACGCCGATCTGGACAACGTGATTGCCGACGTGCACGCCAAGTTCGGAGCCGACAAGGCCGCCATCTTCGGAGCGCATAAGGAACTGCTGGCCGATGAAGGCACCGTCCACGACGCCGTATCCCGCATTCTGGACGGTCACGGCCCGGCCTGGGCCTACCAGCAGGCGACCAACGAGCGCATTGCCCAGTTGCAAAAACTCGACGACCCCACGCTGGCCGCCCGCGCTATCGACCTCAGCGACGTGCAGCGCCGGGTGCTGCGGCACCTGCTGGGCATTCAGGAAGAAAGCGTGCAGACGGGTGGCCCCGGCCAGAATACACAGGTCATCTTGCTGGCCCCCGACCTGACCCCCAGCGACACCGCCCGCCTGGGGCCGGATACGCTACTGGGCTTTGCCACCGCGCAGGGCGGCCCGACCAGTCACACGGCGATCATCGCGCGGGGGCTGGGGCTGCCCGCCATCGTGGCGACGGGCGACGGCATTCTGGACGTGCCCGACGGCACCCTGGCAATTCTGGACGGTTCGGCGGGCAACCTGTACCTGCGCCCCAGCGAGGCTGATGTGCAGTCGGCGCGTGAGCGCATCGCGGTGCTGGCCGCTGAGCGCGAGAAGGCCCGCGCCGCCCGCCACGAACCCGGAGCCACCAGCGACGGCAAACGGGTCGAGGTGGCCGCCAACATCAACCGCGCCTCGGCGGCAGCTGAAGCCGTGGACGCCGGGGCCGAGGGCGTGGGCCTGATGCGCACCGAATTCCTGTTTCTGGAGCGCGACAGCATTCCCACGGAGGACGACCAGGAAAAGGAATACCGCGCCATGGCCGCCGCGCTGGGGAGCCGCCCGCTGATTATCCGCACGCTGGACATCGGCGGCGACAAGGAAGTCTCTTACCTGGGGCTGGCCCGCGAGGACAACTCTTTCCTGGGGATTCGCGGCATCCGGCTGTGCTTCGAGCGCCCGGACCTGTTCATGCCGCAGCTGCGGGCCATCATGCGGGTCGCCAAGGATTATCCGAACGTGCATGTGATGTTCCCGATGATCTCGACCCTCGAAGATTTCCGCCGCGCCCACACCATTTTCGACGAGGTGCGCCAGGAATTCGGCGTGGGCCATGTGCCTCTGGGTGTGATGATCGAAGTTCCCAGCGCCGCGCTGATGGCCGAGCAACTGGCCCCCGAGGTGGACTTTTTCAGCGTGGGCACCAACGACCTGACCCAGTACACCCTGGCGATGGACCGCATGCACCCGCAACTGGCCCGCCAGACCGACGCCATGCACCCGGCGGTGCTGCAACTCATTAAGCTGACGGTGGACGCCGCCAATCGCCACGGCAAGTGGGTCGGCGTGTGTGGTGGGGCCGCTGGCGACGACGTGGGCTGCCTGATGCTGGCGGGCCTGGGCGTCAAGGAACTGTCGGTCAGCACGCCACAGATTCCGACAGTCAAGGCCGCGCTGCGCTCGCGCACCAGCGCCGAGTTGCAGGCCCTCGCCGCGCAGGCCCTCGCGCAGCCCAACGCCGAGGCCGTCCGCGCCCTGGTCAGGAAATAAGGGGGCGGAGATGACCCATCAGGCGCGGTCTTCCGGCGTGGTCACGCTGACCCTCAATCCGGCGCTCGACATGACGGTGCGGGCCGACGGCTGGCGGCAGAACGCGGTCAACCCCGGTCAGAGTATGCAGATAGACGCGGGCGGCAAGGGCGTCAATGTCGCCTCGGTGCTGGCCGACTGGGGAGCTGAAAGTGCTGGCAGCCTGCGGATCACCGCCACCGGGCTGCTGGGCGCAGACAACGCCGAGGCGTTCGAGCAGCTGTTTGAGGCCAAACACATTAGCGACGCCTTCGTGCGCGTGCCGGGGCAGACCCGTGTGGGCGTCAAGATCGTGGACCACGCCGCGCAGGAAACCACCGACATCAACCTGCCGGGCCTGAGCGCCACGCCGCCGCTGCTGGCCCAGCTGAGTGAGAGTCTGGACGCGCTGCTGACCGATCACGACGTGTTCGTGCTGGCCGGAAGTCTGCCCCCCGGCATGGCGCCCGACTATTACGCCGGGCTGGTCGCCCGACTCCGCCGCGCGGGCAAATTCGTGGCGCTGGACACCAGCGGCCCGGCCCTGAATGCGGCGCTGGACGCCGAAATCCTGCCCAATCTGGTCAAGCCCAACAACCACGAACTCTCGGCGGCGCTGGGCCGTTCCCTGGACACGGGGGCCGACCTGGTGGGCGCGGCGCGGGAACTGCTGGGGCGCGGGGCCGAGATCGTGGCCGTGTCGCTGGGCGAGGACGGCGCTCTGCTCCTGCGCGGCGGCGAAGCGGTGCGGGCTACTCCGCCGCGCGTGCAGGTCGTTTCGACGGTGGGCGCGGGCGACTCGATGGTCGCGGGCCTGGTGTCCTCGCACCTCGACGGCCTGAGCCTGCCGGACGCCGCCCGCCGCGCCACCAGCTTCAGCGTGGGCAACATCACCCGCCTGGGCGCCCATCTGCCGCCGCGTGCCGAGCTGGACGGGTATGCGGCGCGGGTCGAGGTTTCCGCCGTGCGGTAAGTGGGATGTGGTGAGTGGTCAGTAGGAACACCCCTGCTCGCCTGGGCATTCACCCCCTGAACACTGACCGTACCGACCGCCTGTCCTAGTTCGCTGACCCGCTCCTGCTTTTCACCACTCACCACTTACTACTCCCCACTTCCTATTCACCCCTTCGCCCAAAAGGAGGCCCCTCATGGCCCATCTGGTTGCAATCACCGCCTGCCCCACAGGAATCGCCCACACTTTTATGGCTGCCGAGGCGCTGCGCCGCGCGGCCCAGGCCGCAGGCCACGAGATTCGCGTGGAAACGCAGGGCAGTGTGGGGGCGCAGGACGCCCTGACTCCGCTGGAAATCTCCAATGCTGCCGCCGTGATTCTGGCCGCCGACGTAAACGTGGACGAGTCGCGTTTTGCGGGTAAGCCGATCATCCGCGCCAGTTCGCAGGACGCCATTCGCAACGCGCCGGGGCTGATCGCGCAGGCCGTCGCCGCTGCTCCGGCGAGTGCTCCGGCTGCCCGCACCGTCATGACTGCCAGCCCAGCCGTGACCGCCGTGACGCCGCCGCCCCCGCCGCCTCAGCTGGCCGCCGTTCCTGTAGCTGCCGCCGCTCCGGTGGCCGCGCCTGTGACCGATGGGGGCAAGAAGTACATCGTGGGCATTACCTCGTGCCCCACCGGAATCGCGCATACCTTCATGGCCGCCGAGGGACTGGAAGGCGGCGCAAAGTCGCTGGGCTACGACGTGAAGGTCGAAACCCAGGGCAGCGTGGGGTCGGGCAACACCCTGAGCGCCGAGGATATCCGCCGCGCCGACGTGGTGATTATCGCCGCTGATACCAATGTCAATCTGGACCGTTTTGCCGGGAAGCGGCTCTACTCCACCGGCACCAAACCCGCGATCAAGGACGGTGCGGCGGTGGTTCGCACGGCACTGGAGCAGGCGACGGTACACGGTGTGGTGGGAGCGGCTGGCGGGGCGGGCAGCGGCGACCTTGTGGCCGACGCCGCCGCGGCCAAGGCTGCCAAAAACGCGGGTGTGCCCAGCTTCTACAAGGACCTGATGACCGGCGTGTCGCACATGCTGCCCTTCGTGGTGGCGGGCGGGCTGCTGATTGCGCTGGGCTTCGCGTTCGGTGGGATTTACGTCTACACGGACGAATACGCCGGGACGCTCGGCAATACCCTCTTTCACATCGGGAAAGACGGCGCTTTCAGCCTGTTTCTACCGGTTCTGGCGGGCTATATCGCCTATTCCATCGCCGACCGCCCCGGTCTGGCCCCCGGCATGGTGGGCGGCGCACTGGCCGCTTCGGGCGGCAGCGGCTTTCTGGGGGCGATGGTGGCGGGCTTTCTGGCCGGTTACATCGTCAAGTGGCTCAATCAGGGCATGAAGCTGCCGCGTACGCTGGAGGGCCTCAAGCCCACGCTGCTGCTGCCACTGTTCGGCACGCTGCTGACCGGCCTGCTGATGGTCTACGTGCTCGGCAAGCCGGTGGCCGCCGCGCTGACTGCCGCGAGCAACTGGCTCCAGAGCCTTCAGGGCGCTTCGGCGGGCCTGATGGGCGCGATTCTGGGCGCGATGATGGCCTTCGACATGGGCGGGCCGATTAACAAGGCCGCGTACACCTTCAGCACCGGCCTGCTGACCAACAACAACTTTGCGCCGATGGCCGCCACGATGGCCGCCGGGATGACCCCGCCACTGGCGCTTTTCCTGGCGTCGCTGCTGTTCAAAAACCGCTTTACCGCCGACGAGCGCGAGGCGGGTAAGGCGGCGGGCGTGCTGGGCATCGCCTTTATCACTGAGGGCGCGATTCCCTTCGCGGCCCGCGACCCTCTGCGCGTGATTCCGGCCCTGATGGTCGGTTCCGCTGTGACCGGCGCGATGAGCATGATCTTCGGCTGCAAATTACATGTGCCTCACGGCGGGGTATTCGTGCTGCCCATTCCCCACGCCGTAGACAATTTGCCCATGTATATCGTGGCTATCGTGGCGGGCACCATTATCAGCACCGCGCTGCTGGGCGTGTTGAAAAAGCCCATTCCGCAGAGCGTGGCCGTGATCGAGCAGCAGGCCGCCGACTGAACTGTTCATAACTGACCGTCCGGCCCGTCACTGTTGTGGACAGGGCCGGAGTTTTTTTGGCGTGTGGAACTAGCATGGCGCTATGAACCATTGGGATTACGAAACTTTAGCCGTGCAAACAAGCATTCCCCGTGGCCTGGGCGAGTCCATCGGCTTTCCGATTCACGCGGTGGCCGCCTTTCAGTTCGATACGCTGGAGGAGGCTCAGAGCGAATTCCAGCTCAATACCGGCCTGAGTTACGCCCGCCTGCAAAATCCGACGGTGAAGGCCCTTGAAGACCGAGTGACGGCCCTGGAAGGCGGCGCGGCGACGGTGGCGCTCGCCAGTGGGCAGGCGGCCAGTTTCACGGCCATTCTCAGCGTGTGCCGCGCCGGGGATCACATCGTGGCGTCGTCGAGTCTGTTTGGCGGTTCTACGGGAATGCTCAATAACATCCTGCCGCTGATGGGCATTCGGGCCACGCTGGTCGAGAACCATCCGGACGCCATTCGCGCCGCCATGCAGGACAACACGCGCCTGATCTGGGCCGAGATGATCGCCAACCCCTCGGGCGACATCGCCGACATCGGGGCACTAGCGCAGATTGCTCACGAACGCGGCGCCCTGCTCGCCATCGACAATACCTGCGGCGGAGCGGGCTACCTGTGCCGCCCGCTGGACTTCGGGGCCGACATCGTGACCAACTCGCTCACCAAGTGGGCGGGCGGGCACGGCAGCGTCATGGGCGGCAGCGTGACGGTGGGCACGGCGCACGACCTGAGCCGTATTCCGGGCTTTACCGACGGCGGCGAGAACAGCATCCTGAAGCTGCGCGGCCAGAATGCCCTGGCCTGGAAACAGCGCTGGCTGGGCGTGCAGCAACTCGGCATGGTGGCCTCGCCGCACAGCGCCTTTTTGCTCGCGCAGGGTTTCGAGACGCTGGCCCTGCGCCTGAGCCGCGAGTGCGACAACGCGCTGGCGCTGGCGCAGTGGCTTCAGGCGCACCCCAAAGTGGGCAAGGTCAGCTACGCCGGGCTGCCCGACCACCCGCACCATCACCTGGCCCAGAAGTACCTCCGGCACGGCAGCGGCGCGGTTCTGACCTTCGAGGTAGACGACCCCTCGGCCTTCCTGAGCCGCCTCAAGGTGCTGCGAATCGCCCCGAATCTGGGAGACGTGCGCACCCTGGTGGTGCATCCCTGGACCACCACCCACGGGCGGATTCCCGAAGCGGCCCGCCTCGCGGCTGGGGTCACGGCCAGGACCATCCGCATGAGCGTGGGCGTCGAGGCTCTCGAAGACCTCAAGGCGGACATCGAACAGGCGCTTTGAGCTGCTAGGAGGGCAAAAAAGAGCGCCAGGGCGGAGGGAAATCTCCAACTCTGACGCTCTATGTTTTTTCTGAGCCCACGCCCTCAGATCACGAATTCGCCGCCACGCATCACGGATTCGCGGTTACCGTCCTTGGTAATCCCGTCCACGTTCATCTCGGGGCTGCCGATCATCCAGTCCACGTGCGTCAGGCTGTCGTTGCCGCCCGCCGCGTTGAAGTCTTCGGGGCTCATGTCGATGCCGCCTTCCACGTTAAAGCGGTACGCGCTGCCGATGGCGATATGCGAGGCGGCGTTTTCGTCATACAGCGTGTTGTAGAAGAACAGACCCGAGCGGCTGATCGGGCTGCTATGGGGCACCAGCGCCACTTCTCCCAGGCGGTGGCTGCCCTCGTCGGTGTCGATCATCTTGAGCAGGGTGTCCTGGCCCCGGCTGGCGCTAGCCGCCGTGATTCGCCCGTTCTTAAACTCAATGCGGATGCCGTCGATCAGCACGCCCTGGTAGCTGAGCGGTTTGCTGCTGACCACCACGCCCTCTACCCGCTCACGGTGCGGCGCGGTCCAGACTTCCTCGGTGGGAATGTTGGCGGTAAAGGTAATGCCGCTGGGGGTATCGGCGCTGCCCCCGCCCCAGATATGGCCGTCGGCGAGGCCCACGGTCAGGTCGGTGTCGCCTCCCTGAAAGTGCAGCGCGGCGTACTGTTTGGCCGTCAGTGTTTCGCGGCGGCGTTTAAGGGCGCCGAGGTGCTCTTGCCACGCGGCCACCGGATCGGGCTGGTCGGCCCGCACAGCGGCAAAAATGGCGTCCCACTGCTTCTCGACGGCTTGGCTAGCGCTGGCGTCGGGGAACATCAGGGTGGCCCAGTCCGGCACCGGCGCACTGATGAGGCTCCAGTTCAAGCGGTTGGTCATCACTTTGGCCGTGTAGGGGCGGCGGTAGGTCGCCCAGGCTTTCTGGTACGCCGCGACCCGCGCCTGATCGACGTTGCCCAGCAGGTTCGGGTTGGTCGCCCGGATGGCCATGACCGCGCCGCCCGCCTCGGCGGTTTCGGTCTCGGCGTCTACGCGCCACCGGCTGATCTGCTCAAAGGTGCCGTCGGGGGCCAGCTCGAAGCGGGCCAGCTGCACGTCGTCGTCGTCCCAGCGCACGTCCACAAAGCTCGCGCCCGCAGCGTAGGCTTCACGTACCACGGCGCGGGCCAGCGGCGCCGTGTCTACCGGGGCCTGCACCAGCACGCGCTGGCCCGGCTTAACTCCCAGACCGACCTGCACGGCGAGGCGGGCGTAGTTCTGCAACTTCTGTTCAAAACTCAGACTCATAGCCGTTAGCATAGCGCCCGGACTGTCCCTTGACGGATGCCCCCTGACCACGTATATTTCTGTGGCTGGCTTGACGAGGCGTAGCGCAGCCTGGTAGCGCACTACCTTGGGGTGGTAGGGGTCGTGAGTTCGAATCTCGCCGCCTCGACCAGCAAGAGACTCTCCTGAAAAGGGGAGTTTTTCTTTTGCCTATAGCTAGAGGCCACCTGCATTGGCTGAAAATGCAGGTGGCCCCAAATTGATGAGCCGCTCTTATTGGACGGCTTTGTTCAGGCGCGCCACCACGCGCTCCTGGCCCAGCGTTGCCAGCAGGTCGGGAAGGTCGGGGCTTTCCATCGTTCCGGCGACGGCGGCGCGGACGGGGGGCATCACCTTGCCCAGCTTCAGGCCCTTTTCTCCGGCGTAGTCGTGGAACAGCTGCTTGATACTGTCGGCCCCGAACTCCGGCAGAGTCTTAAGTCTGGCTGCCAGCTGCGGCAAAAGCTCCTGGCCCGCGTCGATGGCTTTCTGGGCCTTCTCGTCTACCAGGTAATTCTCCGACCAGAAGTACCCGGTCTTGTCCATAAATTCGCTGAAAACCTCGATGCGCGGCGTCATCAGTCTGGTGACGGCGCGGAAGTAGTCGTCGTTGGGCAAGTCGGTCTTTTGCTGGGCCAGGAAGTCGTGTAGTCGCCGGGCGACTTCTTCGTCACTCAGCACTTCGCGCAGGTATTTGCCGTTGTACCAGCGCAACTTTTCCTGACTGAAAACTGGGCCGCCCAGCGTCACGTCCTCGAGCTTAAAGACCCGCTGAAACTCGGCCAGACTAAAGATTTCCTGACCTTCTGGGTGCGTCCAGCCCATCGTCGCCAGAAAGTTGAGCATGGCTTCAGGCAAGTAGCCCTGCTGCTGATACCACTCGACGCTGGTGGGGTTCTTGCGCTTGCTGATCTTGGATTTGTCGGCGTTTCGCAGCAGCGGCATGTGCGCGAACACGGGTTCCGGCCAGCCGAAAGCGCGGTAGAGCAGCGCGTGAATGGGCGTGCTGGTGATCCATTCCTCGGCGCGAACTACGTGCGTCACGCCCATCAGTCGGTCGTCCACTACGTTCGCCAGGTGGTAGGTCGGGTAGCCGTCGGCCTTGAGCAGCACCTTGTCGTCGATTTCCTTATTGGCAAAGTGAATCGGGTCGCGCAGCCGGTCGTTGACCACCGTTTCGCCGTCACGGGGCACCTTCAGGCGAATGACCGCCGCCTCGCCCGCCTCCACCCGCTTTTGCGCGTCGGCGGGGGCCAGTTCACGGCTGGGGATGGCGATCACGCGGCCTTCTTTCTGGGCCACTTCGCGCAGTTCGGTCAGTGCTTCGGGCGTCTCGAAAGCGTAGTAGGCGTGCCCGGACTCGACGAGCTGGCGGGCATAATCGCCGTACAGGTCGAACCGCTCGGACTGGCGATAAGGCCCGTTAGGGCCGCCTTGCAGCGGGCTTTCGTCGGGGG
>JAGLBK010000050.1 GCA_018260275.1 Deinococcus sp. | reverse complement strand
CGCTGGCACAGCACTGAACCAGATGAACTATCCCGCCTGGCGAACTGGGCGGGATTCGCGCGAACGTGCCTTAGCTTCCGACGACCTCGCGCCCCAGCGACTCATGCGCGGCCCGCAGCAGCGTTTCGGTTTCGTCCCAGCCGATGCAGGCGTCGGTCACGCTGACGCCTTCTTTCAATTCGCTCAGGTCGGCGGGAATGCTCTGCTTGCCGGGCTGCAAGTTACTTTCGATCATCACGCCGCGCAGGGCCGCCTGACCGCTGCGGCGCTGCTGCATCACGTCGCGCCACACCAGGTTCTGGCGGGTGTGGTCGCTGCCGCTGTTGGCGTGCGAACAGTCCACCATGACCGCCGGAGTCAGGCCCGCTGCCTTCATCAAGTCGGCGGCTTCCTTGACGAACTGCGGCGCGTAGTTGGGACCGCCGCGCCCGCCGCGCAGGATGATGTGCCCGTCCGGGTTGCCGCGCGTGTTCATGATGCAGGCCTGCCCGTCGTCGTCCACCGTAAAAAAGGCGTGGGGGCTGGCGGCGGCTACAATCGCGTCCACCGCCAGCTTGATGCCGCCGCCCGTGCCGTTCTTGAAGCCTATCGGGGCGCTCACGGCGCTTGCCATGACGCGGTGGGTCTGCGACTCGGTGGTGCGGGCGCCCAGGCACGACCACGCCACCACGTCGAACAGGTACTGCGGCGCGAAGGGGTCGAGCAGTTCGGTGGCGACCGGCAGGCCGAGCTCACTGACTTCCAGCATCAGCTTACGGGTCAGTTCCAGGCCCCGGTTGATGTCGTTGGCGCCGGTCATGTCGGGGTCCATCAGGTAGCCGCGCCAGCCCACCGTGGTGCGGGGTTTATCGACGTACACGCGCATCTGCACTTCCAGGCGGTCCCCCACTTCCTCACGCAGCCGCGCCAGCTTGCGGGCGTAGGCAATGGCCTGAGCGTAGTCGTGAACGCTGCACGGCCCCACCACCACTAGCAGGCGGTCGTCGCGCCCATGCAGGATGTCCTGCGCGGCCTGGCGCCCGGCCACCACGGTCTTTTCGGCCTGCGGGGTCAGCGGATACTTTTCCTTGAGGGCACGCGGCGTAATCAGCGGCGTGAAACTGGTGATGTTGAGGTTCTCGGTGCGGCCTGCCTGGATGGTGGGTGCGGGGTGAGTCATGATTTCCGTCCTTGAGAATGAGAAAAACCGCCCGGTGGCTCTGGGGCTACCGGGCGGTCTTGGAGGCGTGTGCAACGCGACGCTAGGCCCGGTAGTGACCGAACCAATAAAAGAACGCGCTGCTGCGATTCATGACCGGAGTGTAGCCCCGCCGACCTCTGACCCGCGCGGGGCGTCTAGAACAATTGGCGGCGGCTCCGGGCAGGGGTTAGTTCTGGCGGGCCTGCAGGAGTTCTTCGAGCCGCGCCACGTAGCCTTCCAGCGTGCGGAAAGTCGCCTGCACCGGCTCCGGCGAAAGCATGTCCACGCCCGCTTCCCTGAGCGCGTCGATGGGGTCGAGGCTGCCGCCCGATTGGAGGAACTTGAGGTAGCTTTCGCGGGCGCCTTCCGGGTCGGCGCCGAATTTTTCGAGCAACTGGTGCGCCGCGCTGATTCCGGTGGCGTACTGGTAGGCGTAGAAGTTGGCGTACAGGTGGGTTGAGAACTGCGCCCACAGGATGCCGCTGCGCTCGCGGTCCATCGTCACGCCGTCGCCGTAGCCCTGCTGGAGCAGGTCAGCAGTCAGGTCGATCAGGTCGGGGGCGCTGAGCGTCCCGCCCGCCTCGATGCGGCGGTAGGCTTCCAGCTCGAACGCGGCCAGCGTGGGCATGATGAAGAAGTAGCGGTGAAAGTTGCTCAGCGCTTCTTCGATGATGGCGACCTCGAACTCGGTATCGCCCGCCGCCCGCGCCTTGGCCAGCAGGTTCTTGCGGCTCATGGCCTGGTTGAAGTTGCTGGCGACCTCGGCATGAAACAGCGTGTAACGCGGAACCGAGTTGGGGTGTTCGCGGGTGGACAGCAGCGAGTGCATACTGTGGCCGATTTCGTGCGCCAGCGTCGAGTAGCTGCCCACGTTGTCGTTCCAGGTCATGAAAATAAACGGCTTGACCCGCCCGCCACCGTTGCTGTAGGCGCCCTGGCGTTTGCCGTCGTTCTCGGCGTAGTCCACCCATCGGTCCTCGGTGAGGCCGAAACGCATGTCCTTGACATACTCCTCGCCCAGCGGGGCCATGCCCTCGCAAATCCAGTCCACCGCCTGCGCGTAGCTCACGTCGCGGCGGGGCACCAGCGAGGCTTTCACGTCGTACTCGCGCAGTTCGCCCAGGCCCAGCCACTTGCGCCGCACCTTCCAGTAGCGGTGCCAGATCGGGGTGTTGGCGCGGTAGGTGTCCAGCAGCGTGGTCACGACAGCGGTGGGAATGTTGTCGGGCGCTAGGCTGGCGGTAATGGCGTCGGGGTAGTGGCGAGCGCGGGCCAGAAAGACGTTCTGCCGCACGTTGGTGGCGTACATGGCCGCCTGCGAGTGCTTGACGGCGAGGTGCGCGTCGGCGTAGTTTTCCCAGGCCTGGCGGCGCACTTCACGGTCGGGGCCGCTGCTCAGGGCGTCCACGTTGCCCTGAGTCACTTTTTGCCCGCCAGCCGTCCCGAATTGCATATCCATATTCGCCAGCGCCGGGTGAATGCCGCGCTCGGAAGCGAAGGGGGCCTGCACCGCGCCCAGCAGCGCCTCGACCTCGGCGGAACGCACATGGGGCTTATTGCGGAGGATGCGCTCGGCGCGGATTTTGTGGTCCTTGAATTCGGGCTGATCGAGCCAGCCGCGCAGTTTAGCCTCGTCCAGCGCCAGCAGTTCCGGCTGAGCAAAGGCCGAGGCCGCGCTGTACTGCGAGATGATTCCGCTGGCCCGGTCACGCCGCGCCGCCGCCACGCTGTCGGTGCCGTCCACGCTGGCATTCATGCTGGCATACGACATGAAACGCGAAAGCCGCAGCGAAAGCGCGTCGTTTTCGGTCAGGAAAGCCAGCAGCGCCTCCGGGCTGTCGCCCAGCTGGCCCGCGTGAGCACTCAGGGCGTGAATGGCTCCCGTCAGCGCCCCGGCTTCGGCTTCCCAGTCCCGCGGCGTGGCATACAGGGCCTCAATGTCCCAGGTCTGTTCACGGGGCACGTCCGAGCGCTTGGGTAACGTCTTCACCTGTTGATTTGTCATGCTGCGAGGCTAGCAGATGACCCCTGGGCGGCGAGCGCCGGGCCGTCCAGTGACGGGGAACAGTGCGCGGGCAGGCAGTCAGAAAATGGTTAACGCCTCTGACAGAAACTCCAAGAATTAACCGAAGGCAAACGGCCCACGCTCGAAAACAGCCGCCCCAGCCTTTAAGGTCTGCTGTATGACCAGAGTTTTACTGACCGCCGCCATATTCCTGGCCGCGACTGCTCTGGGGCAGGGGCTGAATCTGTTGCCCGACCAGATGAGCGCAGACCAGAAGAAGCTGTACAGCGACCGGGCCAGGGCCTTCACGGGTAAACCCTGCCAGGCGTTTACCCTCTACAGCGCCGCGCCCAACGGCACCCCGACCGTTTTCAGGAACGGGGTGAGCGCGATGCTGAAGTATCAGGCGCAGGCCAACATCAGGGCGCTGAAGCAGAATATGCAGGCGACCGAATTCGAGGAACACGCCCAGCAGGGCAAGCAGGAACAGTACATCTATAACGGTCTGGTCGGCGGCAAGACCGTTTCGCTCGTCTGCCTGCTGAACTGACGGACTGCCAGACTTACGCCGGGTGCAGTCCGGTAAATTCCAGCCCCGCCGTCTCCTCCCAGCCGTTGGCGATATTCAGCGACTGAATGGCGTGCCCGGCGGTGCCCTTCACCAGATTGTCGATGGCGCTCATCAGCACCACGCGGCCCGTGTCGGGGTCCATCTCGAAGCCGATGTCGCAGAAGTTCGAGCCGTCGAGCAGCATCGGGTCGGGGTAACGGTGAATGCCCTTGGCGACCTTGACGATACGGATAAACGGCTCCTGGCCGTACACTTCCCGGTAGGCGCTCCAGACGTCCTTGTCGCTCCAGCCGTCAGGAATCCAGGCCTGCACGGTGGTCAGGATGCCGCGCACGCGGGGCGTGGAAATGGCGGTCAGGTGAATCGGGAAATTGCCGGGGAGTTCCTGCTTGGCCTCTGCGGTGTGGCGGTGGCCGACCGGCTTGTACACGCGCAGGCTGCCCGCCCGTTCGGGGTGGTGCGAGGACTCGCTGGCACTCGCTCCGGCGGCGCTGCTGCCGACCAGCCCGGTGGCGATCACGTCTTTGGGCAGCAGCACGCCCAGTTTGATCATGGGGTACAGCGCCAGAATCACCGAGGTCGCGAAGCAGCCCGCGCAGGCGATGCGGGTCGCGCCCCGGAGGTCCTCGCGGTGCAGCTCGGGGTTGCCGTAGACCCACTCCTTCAGCTTTTCGGGGGCGGGGTGGTCCTCACCGTAGACCGCCCGGTAGACCTCGGGGTCTTTGAGGCGGAAGTCGGCGCTGAGGTCCACGATGGTCTGCCCCCTGGCCTCGAATTCGGCAATGCGCTTGGCGGCGGAGTTATGCGGCAGCGCCAGCACCACGATATCGGCGCTGTCGAGGTCGGCGGCCTTGCGGAACTTGAGGTTGGTGCGCCCGCGCAGGTTGGGGTGAACCAGACTCACGGGCGTGTTGGCATTGCGCTCGCTGGTGACCTGGGTCACTTCGAGGTTAGGGTGGCCCAGCGCCAGGCGCAGGAACTCGCCACCCGCGTAGCCGCTGCCGCCCACGATGGCGACGGTTTTCTTCTCGGATGCAGTCATACCCCCGAGTCTAACCAATTTGCCGCCGCAACGAAAAAGCGGTGGGTGGACATCCAGAGCAACCGCAAAGTCTTGGACGCAAGGGCTTCACTGCCCTGATTGCCCCCTCTGTCCCTACGGGACATCTCCCCCGCAAGGGGGGAGAGGTTTAAATCATCGTTCAGCACACGAATTCCCTCGACCCCCTCTTTATGGGGGGGTGGACCGTAGGGCCGGGGGTGTATAGCTAACGACGGCTTTGCCCCTGGGCGGACACCTGCCCACTTCCACCGCTTTCACAGCACAGCATTACTGTCTACTGCTTACTGCCGGACGATCTGCGCGTCTTTGGGCAGCATCTTCAGCGCCGCCGCCGTCAGGCCCGCGTTGGTCTTGTAGGCGCTGATGGTCATGTCGGCCATGACTTTGCCGCCCTGCCCGAGCAGCTGAATCCGGTTGGGCCGCCAGCCCGCCTCAGTGATCCAGACGCGAGTACGGTCGGTGCCGCCATTCTTGGGCGCGGCTTCGAGTTGAAAGACCCGGCTGCCCGCCGCGCCGGTGGTGCTCAGCAGTTTGACGGTGTAGTTGCTGAGCATGGCGCTGGTGTTGCCCAGCTGATTGAAATCCAGACCGCCGATGCCCGCGTTGTTCGCCGCCTTGCTGGTCGGCGTCACGGTGATCTGATTGGTCAGGAACATGTACTGCCGGACCTCGTTTTTATCGGCCACCATGATGTTGTCAGCCAGCGCGTCGGGCGCGGCGAACTGCACGCGGGCCACGTTCTGCGCCGGAATGGTCTTGACCGTCAGGTCGATCTTCTGGTTCGAGCTTTCGAAGGCGGCGGTGCCACTCAGCCGGAACGAAACGTCACGGGCGGCTTTCTGGGCGGCGTCTACCTTGTTCACGATGTCCTGGGCGCTTAAAGTCTGAGCATTGGGGGTCTGGGCCTGGGCCATGCCACCGAGGGCCGCCAGGGTCAGGAGGGGAAGAAACTTCTGCATGGCGTCAGTATCCCGCTGCACCGCATGAGAACAGGCGACTCCGGCTGACGCGGCATTCACGTCGCAGGGGTACGCGGGAAGGGGACACGCGGAACTCAGTGGCGAGGCAGACTGCCCGCCTGCGGCACCGCTGAAAAAGTCTGGTCGTACACGCTACGAACCCCCCCAGCCATCTGCGCCGCATCGCCCTGCCCGCTCAGGTCGAGCAGGTTCAGCACATGCACGATATCCAGCGCGGGGTTCTCACAAGCCCGCAACAGCGCGTAATGCACCAGGCTGGTGCCGGGGCGTGCGCCGCCCGCCGGAGTCCAGGCCTCACGCAGGCGCGGTTGCAGGGCCTCGGCGAAGCGCACCACGTCTTCCTCGCAGCGCAGCAGCTCCTTTTGCAATTGTCCCACCGAATGCACCCCGACGTATTGCAGCAGCGTGGTCAGGCGCTGGGGCCGCTCGGGGTCGGGCCAGTCCACCAGCAGCGTCACGTTCAGGGCGTCGGCCACGCGTTCGTCCAGCGGGTGCACCGGCGGCATGGTCATCAGCGAGCGCACGCTTTGTAGGTCGATAAACACGTTGTCGGGGTTGTCGCGCAGGCGCTCGGGCAGGTCGGCGGCGTAGTCGCGGCTCATGCGGGCAATCGCCATGAATTCCTCGTCGGCCATTTCCAGCAGCCCGGCCAGACGGTAAAAACGGCGGCTCACCTCGCGCGGCACCGCCTCGCGGTTCTTGTAGCCCAGGTCGTGTTCGATCTCGGCCCAGGCGTGTTGCAGGATGCTGCGAATCTGAATCTCGAACGGCACGCCCGCCAGCCGCAGCCCGCTGAAGGCCGCCACGCTCGGCCCGCTGCGCACCACGTAATGCACGCCCATGTACCCGAAACGGTCCGGGTCGTGCATCTTGGACTTGTCGATGGAGTTGTTCCAGTCGATCTCATAGGCGGCCTCGACCAGCCGGGACACCACCTGCACGTCCGACTCGAAATAGGTGATCACGCGCACGCCCACCAGATCGGTCACGTCGCCCAGTTCGGTGTAGCGGCCCAGTTTGCGCTGCAACTTGTCGGCGAGGCTCTGGGGCTTTTTGACCCGCCCGGTGATGTGGTGAATCTTCAGGCCCGCTTCCTGCAGCAGCTGGGCGACGTGCGCGACGGCGGCGGCCCGGAGCGCCTCGTAGTCGGGCAACTGCTTGTGGTACTGCCTGACCAGCGGATTCATGGATAGCGGCATCATACTGCCCAGCCCACTTCAAGCAAGCCATCAGGCAATCGTGCTAGACACGTAGCCATGTTCCCTGTTTCGCGGCTCCGTCACCTCGGTCTGACCCTACTGGCGACCAGCCTGTCAGCGGCGCTGGCCGCCCCTACTGTCTTTGTTGCTTACCCCGCGCCGGACTACCGGGTGGCCTACGACCACATCATCATCGAAGGCAGCGTGACCCCCGGGGCCAGCCTGCAGATCAGCGGGCAGCCTGCCGAAGTCGCGCCCGACGGCCTGTTCATGCTGTGGTGGCCGCTGAAAGTCGGCCTGAACGACCTGCAACTGGTCGCCACGCAGGGCGGCGAAACAGGCCACTTCGAGCTGCGGGTCACGCGCACCGCAAAAACCGTCCTTCCGGCCCGCCCCACTTTCATCAGCACCAGCAGCATCGAACCGCGCCAGGACACCGAATTCTGGGATATCGCGGGCGACAGCGCCGCCGAGCGCACCATCACCGTCAGCTTCAGCGGCTCACGCGGCGGCAAAGCCAGTGTGCAGGTCGCCGGGGGTGCACCAGTCGCTTTGCAGGAAGGCCCGGCGGGCACCTATACGGGCCAGGTCGTGGTGCCGCCCCAGACCAGTTTGCGCAGTGCGCCGATCACGGTGCGCCTGACCGGGCAGGATGGCCGCACCCTGAGAACCACCGCTGCCGGGCACATCAGCAGTGGTTCCGCCAGCCCGCGCACTGGCACGCAGAAGGCCGGAACCATTCGTGGCCTGGGCCTCAACGACGCTCAGTACGTGGGCACCGATCTGGACGGCAACGCACTGCTGTACCCCCGCAACGGCATGGTCTTTACGCTGGTTGGGCGGCAGGGCAGCGACGCGCGGGCCAGACTGGCTCCGGGCCAGAGCCTGCTGCTGACCGCAAGCCAGCTCGATATCATGCCGGGCCGCCCCGCACTGGCCGCCAGTGGGCCTATTCGTCTGGACACCAGTACGGGTGCCGCCACGGCTCTCACGCCGCCCCCGATCAGTTCTCCCCTCCAGGCCAGCGCAGTCAACCTGACCACCATTCCCAGCACCCCGCCAGGCCAGAGTGGTCAGCAGAGCGGTGCAGTAGCCCAGACAGTTGTAGCACCGCCAGCTCGAACGGCCACGGCTTCTACGGCGGCTGCGGGTGACCTGCAACTCCATATTCCACTGGGCGGCGCGAAGATTCCCTTCCAGATCGACCAGACCGCGCCGGGACAGCTGACCGTTACGCTGTACGGCCTGAGCACTTCGCCCACGGCGCCCACCCAAACCGACCCGCTGATCCGGTCGCTGAACATCGTGCCCGGCAACGGCCTGAGCCGGGTGGTGCTCGATCTCAATACGGCGCAGCTGTGGGGCTACACGGCCAATTATGTTGGCGGTGAGCTGCTGGTCACGGTGCGGCGGCCCCCGGCACTCAGTCCGGCCCAGCCGCTCGCCGGGCGGGTCATCACCATCGATCCGGGGCACGGCGGGTCGCAATCGGGCGGGGCAGGCAGCTTCGGCATTCCGGAAAAGGGACTGGTGCTTAAAATCGCCACTCGCGTGGCCGAACTGCTGCGGGCCCAGGGAGCGCAGATCAATATGACCCGCACCGGCGACACCACGCTGGGCCTCTACGAACGCGACCTGAGTGCCGAGGCTACCGGTAGCGACCTATTGGTCAGCATTCACGCCAACGCCCTGCCCGATGGCCGTGACCCCAGGGGCGTGCGCGGGCCGGAAGTGCACTTCAGTCATATGCAGGCTCAGGCGGTGGCGAGCGCCATTCTGAGCCAGCTGCGTTCACGCCTGCCAGAAATAGGCACCGGACAGGGCCTCATTCCCGACGCGAACCTGGCCCTGACGCGCCCGACCACCCAGATCAGCCTGCTGGTCGAAACCGCCTACCTGACCGACCCCGGCAATATCCGGGTGTTGAACAGTTCTGACGGCCAGGAGCGCTTTGCTCAGGCGATTGCGGCGGGCATCAGTGACTTCTACGCCAGCCAGCGGCAGTGATCCGCATAACTGAGTTGCGCCCACGTAGTACCCTCCGAATTTGTAGACTGAACAATGCAGCATCCACTTCAGCGTGGGCAGCGTGTGCCCCTGACTCAGTTCCTGACCGGCACGCACCTGACCTTGCAGGCCCATCTGCCGGGCATGGCAGGGGCGGATATCAGCCTCTTTGGCCTGGATGAAGAGCGCAAACTGACCGATGACCGCTACTTCATCTTTTACAACCAGCCGGGCAGCCCGGAAGGGGCCCTGACCCTCGACCTGAAAAGCCAGACCTTCACGGTAGACCTGGAGCGGGTGCCGCTGGGCATTCACCGCCTGTTGCTGGCCGCCAGCAGCGACGATCAGACCTTCTCGGAGCTGGGACGCGGCGCGGTGCATGTGCGGGACGGGCAGGGCGACGATGTTCTTTTCGAGTGCTCAGGAGCACTGTTCGGCACAGAGCAGGCCGTCATGCTGCTGGAACTCTACCGGCACCAGGGGGTATGGCGCATTTCAGGGGTAGCCCAGGGCTTTAGCGGGGGCCTCGGCGCCCTCATTCAGTCGCTCGGCGGTGAAGTGGTCGAGGAAAGGCCCACCCCCGAGTCGGAAGCTCCAGCAGTGGACTGGGGCGACTCGCTGACGCGGCTGGAGACCATCTTCGGGCAGCCTGCGCCAGCCCAACCGGAAGTGTGGCGGCCACTGGAATCGGCCCCGACCGACCCCTGGCGTGAACGCGACGCCTGTGAACGCTGTGGGCGAAGGCCAGGGCTGGGAGCACGGCTCAATGCTGCGGGTCTGTGCAAAACCTGCGCTCAGGAAGTCGCCACCGGATTACAAAACTTCCGTACCCGTTTTCTGGCTGCCTGCGCCGACGGCGTTCTGGAACTGCGCGAGTGGGAAGATTTGCAGCAGACCATCTACCGCGAAAAGCTGGACGCCAAAGCGGCACTGGAGTTTGTGCGGGCCGACGCGCTGGACCTGCTGGAGCGCACCATCTCTATTGCCCAGGCCGACGGCTCGGTGACCGAGCAGGAAGAAGAAGTCTTTGAGCGTCTACTCCGTCTGTTGCGGATGCCCGACGGGATGGCGCAGCCCCTGCGGGTGCGGGTGGCCGAGTTGCGAGTCGCCAGCAGACTGCGCGAGGGCCGACTGCCCAGCATCCAGAGCACCCTGATTCTGGACGCGGGCGAGGTGGCCCACCTGGAAGTTCCCGCGACCTTTCGGCAAGTCACGGCGACCCGTACCCGCGACATAGCCGGGCGCGCCGTGCTGACCAATCGCCAGATGCACTTTGTTGGCAGCGCTGAAGGGGGCTGGAATGTCCAGTACGGCAAGGTGCTGCGAATCGAGGGGCGGCCAGACGGCGTCAATCTGGAACTGGGCGTCAAGAAAGGCAGCGGTTATTACAAAGGAATGCCCCAACCCATCATCTTTGAGGCCATGCTGGATTCGCTGGTCAGGATGCACAAGCGCCTGCTTTTGCTGCCACAGTCCGAGAAAGCCAGTCGCAGCATTCCACAGAAGGTCAAGCTGGAGGTCTGGCAGCGCGATCAGGGCCGCTGCGTGGAGTGCGGCGACACCAATTATCTGGAATATGACCACATCATCCCCCACAGCCTGGGCGGGGCGACCAGCGTGGGCAACCTGCAACTGCTGTGCCGCCGCTGCAACCTCGCCAAGAGCAACCGGATTTAAAACATTTGACGTAAGAATGTCTTGCGCTGTTGACCCTTGCCCCTTGTGGGAGAGGGTGCCACAAGGCAACTTCTTTTTGTCAAAGGCCCTAGCAGCGCGACGCTTGAGGATGAGCGCTGGACGCAGGCCTTTTGACTGTCGACCCGGAAAAATAGGCATTACGCACGGATTACGCACGGGAGCGTCTGACTCAAAACCAGAAAACGAAAAACCCCGCACTGGGCGGGGCTCTCTGTGGTGTACCTGAAGGGATTCGAACCCCTGGCCTTCTGATCCGTAGTCAGACGCTCTATCCAGCTGAGCTACAGGTACGTGGTGTACTGCTTGGCGGAGAGGGCGAGATTCGAACTCGCGGTACCCTTTTGGAGTACGAGCGTTTAGCAAACGCTTGGTTTAAGCCGCTCACCCACCTCTCCAGATTGTCATGCAGTACAACTTTGGCGAGGGGTGAGGGATTCGAACCCCCGGTAGGTTGCCCCACTGCAGTTTTCAAGACTGCCGCCTTCAACCACTCGGCCAACCCCCCGTGCTCAAACTTGCTCTGCGGTGGGTGCGTCAGGAGGCTTTCCTGAGCGCGAGAGGAAGTATACGGGGGGTGCTTCCTGTTGTCAATCTCTGCTGCATTTTAGGCGTTTATATTTTGCCCGGAAAGCCAGGACCGCCAGGCCCAGACCAAGAAGCCAGGGCCACACCACACGCCGGACAGGCGGGAGAGGCAAATCCAGCAAGGCGCTTAGGGCTTCCTCATGCGGCGTCGGCTGCGGCACCGGGAGCACCGTCTCGGGCAACGTCAGGTCGGCGCTCAGGACGTCCGTATGATACTTATTCTCCAGCGGGGAGCCACTGAGCGCAGCCAGTTCCTTGCCCCGCCGCCGCAGGGCTTCCGGGTCGCCATGCATGACCCAGGGGGCCAGTGCCAGAAAGCCGGGGCGCGGCGACGTGAGCACGTAACTGCGGCGTTCGGGAGCCTCGTCCGGATGGGCGGTAATCGCACTCTGACCATCAAACGTGAGGTCCAGCAAGTTGCCGACCACCATCGGGTTGACCGCGTACCGGATGGTCGGGCTCGTGGCTGTGACCTGCCAGCTCGATTCCAGCCAGGCCACCGGCTGATCGCGCACGTGGGCCGGGTCGGGCGGCAAACCTTCCAGACTGGTCCAAGGCGCACCGTTGGCGTCTGGTTGCAACAAGACCGTGCAGCCCAGACGTTCGAGCCACGCGATGACGTCCGGGCGGAAAGCGTCCAGACTGATCGCCACGCCGAGGTCGCCCACCGGGGTCGGAAACACGCGCAGCTCGGCAAGGTTGCCCGGCGTCAGGTCTACCCCGCCCGCCTGTTCGCTGGGCGTCAGGTGCACCTTATCGGACGCGCCGATGAGTTCGCCCGCCGGACCAAAAAGAACGGCCTGATTGGTCAAGATGCCGGGCCTGCGCCGAATGCGCCCCCCTGCCAGAAAAAAACGCGGCATCGGCGCACTGCCACTGCACAGGTACACGCCGTATTCACGGGCCAGCTCACGGCAGGTTTGCAGGTACAGCCGGGCGTTCTCATGGCTGTCTGCCAGTTGGAGGGCACGCACGGGAGATATCTTCTCGCGCCACATCAGCGGCAGCACCCGCACCAGCCGGGCCATGACCAGCGCCGCCGCCACCCGCTCGAAGGTGCGCAGCGGCAAGGCCCAGGCCCCGCCCCGCAGCACCAGCGGCAGGCCATTCAGCTCGGTCAGCACGACCAGATTGGGCCGCTCCGGGTGCAGGTGTGGCCGGGCCTGTTCCAGTTGCCCGCGCATCCAGCGCCTGAACGCCTCAGCCGAAATAAAGTCAGTCGCCGCCCATCTGGGTTGCAGAGCGACGACGCGGAAATCACGGGACATGGCTACAGCTTAGAGCGGGGTCAGGGCCGATCAGAAACAGAACCGCGCCGCCCACCTGCACCGGAGCTTTCAGACATCCGCGAATATGGATTTCATGCCCCAAAGTTCAACGGGAACTTACTAAAGTGGGATGCCTGTACCCCGAAAACGTGCCACCTTTAAGCCATGAGCAAGCCCAAGAAAGCTGGCGACCCGGTGACTGCCGTTCCTGCTGCCGCGGAGCCAACAGGCTCAGGGCTGGGAAGCCTGGCCCGGCGACTCGCGGCCCGCGCCCTGAGCGACCCCCGCGTACAGGAAGCGGCTTCCGGCCTGAAGGTGAGCGCCGAAACGCTGCGTACCGGAGCGCGGACCCGCGCCGATGAACGCCTCGAAGCGCTGATCGAGGCGCGGCAGGCCGGGCAAGGCGGCCCCGTGGACCCGGAACTGAACACCGCCCTGGCCCAGCGCCGACGCGAACGCGAGGAACGCAGCGCCCGGCTGCTGGCCCGCGAAAAGGTGCTGGCCGTTGCCACAACTACCGAGGAACGCCGGGTCCTGTTGCGAGCGCTGGACGCCGCAGCGTGGGCCGGAGGCGAGCGGGGAGCGCCGCGCTACACCGAACTGCTCGACATGCTGGCCCAGGGGCAGACAGCCAGCGAAATGGCCGTTCACCGCGCCATCTGGAGTCTGGCTGAACGGCACGTCATCAGCGTTTCTCCGAACGGAATCATCGAGGTGACGCCACTCGGCGGGCCGCCCGCGCATCCCCTCCCCCCTACCACCGGGCCACATGAGGAAAGCCGCGTACCACTGCACAAGCAGAAACCCGACTATTGATGACGCAGTAAGCGCGATAAGTTTGTGTCTGGCTGTTGGCGTTACTCTGCCAGGCCATGAGCTCTGGGCGCTGAGCCATGAGGCTTTTCCCCAGAGCTCATGGCCCATGGCTCAGAGCTAAAACAGGGCCAATCTGAGAGATAGGCGTCACCAACTTTGCACGTCATCACTAGTAGAGCCATTCCACTAAACTGCCTGCATGATGCCCACTTCAGAAGTTCCGTCTGCCTCTGCCCCCCTTCCCGGAGGACAGCGACCACAGATTCTGGTGATCGTGGCAGGCAGTATGGCCGCCGTCAAAGCTCCCTCGGCGCTGCGGCGACTGCGCGAGGCTGGGGCCGAGGTGCGGGTGATCGCCACGCGGGCCGCTCTGGAGTTCATCACCGAACTGAGCCTGGCGACTGCCGCCGACGGGCCAGTCGCCACCGATGAAAGCTGGTTCGCGGCGCGGCCCACTGCTCAGCATCTTCAGCTGGCGAAAGTAGACGCCGCCGTGGTGATCGGAGCCTCGGCAGAGCTGCTGGCAAACGCGGCGCACGGGCACGCGGGCGACCTTGCCAGCGCCACTTTGCTAAGTGTAGAAGGCCCGGTGCTGTGGGTTCCGGCCATGAACGAGCGAATGTGGCACCACCCTGCCGTGCAGCATAACGCCGCCACGCTACGGAGCTGGGGCCACCACTTTCTGGGGCCGGAAGTGGGCGCATTCGGCACCCAGGGCGAGGGCCAGGGCCTGGGCCGCATGAGTGAACCGGAAGACATCGCCGCCGCCGCGCTGGGCCTGCTGCGCCCGGTCAAGCAGGACTTGCAGGGGATACGCGTGGTGGTCTCGGCGGGGCCGACGCGTGAATACCTCGACCCGGTGCGGTTTATCAGCAATCCTTCCAGCGGCAAAATGGGCTTTGCGGTGGCCGAGGAAGCCCGTGACCGTGGGGCAGAAGTCACGCTGGTAACTGGCCCGGTTAACTTGCCCAGCCCGCCCGGAATGAGTGTGGTGCGGATCGAAACTGCTCTTCAACTCCGGGA